>CANPWQ010000026.1 GCA_947584965.1 Candidatus Gastranaerophilales bacterium
ATTCGCTTCGCTTTGCTGCCGCTCATTTCGCCCTCTTTACTTCGGGTTCACTCGCTTCGCTCGATTTCACCCTACGCAAAATTTAAAAAAGAAGAAAAACATTACTGCTTTTCTTCATTTTACTTATATTCAATTTTTGATAAACGACGTTTCATGCCTTTTCCCTGTTTTTTAGTATTATCCGACCAATATAAATCAAAGTCAATTAAATGAAACACTTTTTTACAATACTCATATTTTGTACTGTTATATGTGACTTTACACGTCATTGTTCAGTTTTTATGATAATTTTAAGCATCTAAAAATTTTCAAGTAACTAATTAGGATATTTCATATTTTCATGAGCCAGTATATAGTTTGCACACGACCAACCCGCCTTATTTTTGTAACAATCATCGTAATTTACAGGAATAGCTCCGGTGGGAATTACAAAAAAATGAAATATGTCTTTTCCGACTATATTGGGCTTTTTAATTCCGTTTATGTCATATAATACAACACCGCAAACATTTGGACTCGGACTCATTTCTGCACATGTATTATCTTCTGAAACAGAATTTGTTCTGACAAACATAACTGTTCCGTCATCAAGAATTAAACGGTAATAAGTTGTAAAATCTTCACCCCAAACAGTTCCGTTCAATAGTTTTATTTTTCCGCTTACAGAACAATCCTTATTTGTATCATAAGCACAATCCTGCATTATTCTAAGATAAGGTTTAATATATGTCATAAATTTATTAGCTTTGTATCCACCTTCATATATATCCCAACCGTTAACACTTGTGCCCTCATGAGCGATTGCACGTTTAACTGCCTGATTTAAGGTTGAATTGAATTTTTTAACTTTTACAATTGTTGCTTGCTCCTGCCAGTGAGAAAAAAGTGAAGGTACTGTAATAGCAGCTATAATACCTATAATGACAAGGGTAATAAGAACTTCCGCTAAGGTAAAACCTCTGCTATTGCAAATTGTTCGTACCCCCCCCCGAACGAATTTTGATTATTCATTTAATTTTTCCTATTTATTACCTTATTTTTTTATTTTATTTTATCAAAATTAATACTTTCTTGCAATAAAAAGGTTTTAAGTCTCATATAATACAAGAATTGTTCTTTATAAAACTAATTAATTATCCATGTATATCAACCTGTCAGCTAATTTTTACATTTGAATTTTGTAATAAATTACTTTTACATAACAATAGGAAAGGATTTAATATGTTTTCTCACGGTGATATTACAAAAGATTTATCAAGAGCAAAAAAGTATTTTGAAGATATTGTTTCTTATACTGTGGGCCCGTTTTCTTTAGATGAAATGATTGTTCACAGAATTAATACCATTAATATTATTGATGTCAGAGAGTATAATGATTATATTGAAGGGCATATCCCTTATGCAGTGCATATTCCATATAAAGAAGCAAAAGAACATACCGATATGCTTGACAAAGATAAGGTGAATATTATTTATACATATTCTGATTCCTGCCCAAGAGCTTATAATACAGCTTTGGAACTGCTGGAAAAACATTTTTCATGTGTTGTGCTTAGAGGCGGTTTTAAAGAATGGAAAAAATTTGAGTTTGATATCGTCAAAAGTAATTCTGATGATTATAATGAATCGGATACAAATGGCAATTAAAAAGGGGAGAATTTATCTCCCCTTTTTATGCTAACTCTTCTTCCATTAAATCATATAATTCAGGATATAGGTCTAAAACACTTAATTTGTCATATTTATTTAAATAATCCTGCCCATAATAGGATATTGTTGAACAATATGCCCCATCATGATATCCCCACATTATTGCGTGTTTTAGGTTATCTCCGGTAGGTAGTGACTTACCTTTTTCTAATTGTTCGGTTCTGTAATCATTTAGCCATCTTAAAAGTAATACATTTACTGCAAGATTATCATGCGGATCCAATACATCGTAATCTGTTCCGTATCTTTCATTTATATCTATTTCTGCTATTTTCCTTATTTGAAAAGGTCCATACGCATTTGATGAACTTGTTAAATAATCTCCGTTTTTATCATATATTCTTCCGTTTGATTCTATATATAATAATTTATAGACATCCCATGCGTCAACTTTTCCATCACCCAATTCTTCAACATATTTTTTTATTAGTTCAAATCCGTTTTCTCCTATTTGCTGACTAAAAGTTTGTACTGCTGATAATATATTATCATATGCTTCTTTTATATCCGGATTTTCTTCTAAAAATGCCTTTAATTCATTGGTTTTATCTATTTTTGCTTGTTCTTGCCTTTCAGCCTCTAGTCTTGCCGCTTCTTCGGCTTGACGTCTTGCCACTTCCTCGGCTCGAAGTCTTGACTCTTTTTCGGCTTGACGTCTTGCTGCTTCCTCGGCTCGAAGTCTTGCTACTTCCTCGGCTCGAAGTCTTGCCTCTTCCTCGGCTTGAAGTCTTGCCTCTTCTTCGGCTTGTTCTATTGCCACTATTGATGTATCTGGACTATTATTTTTGCCACTTCCGACTCCCGGATTAATCCCTAACATTATACTAAACATAAACCCTAATATGCCTACTGCAATTCTTTTGTTTTTTATGCTTTTCCTTCTTTTTGCAATTTGAGCCATTCTTTCATGACTGCGTGGTGTCGTTCTTTGAAAAGTGTCATAGCTTGGTTTTTTAGATGAGTTCATATATGAAGTTTTTCTTTGGAATGCCTTATCTGCTTCACTTAGTTTTGCTAATTTGTATAACTCTGTTCCCGGACGAATGTTACTTAAATTTATTATTTCTAATTCCATTTTTTTTCCTATATAAAATAACTTGCGTTACCATAAAATTATATAAAAAAATAATATTTACAATTTTGATGAAATGTTGTTACAAAACTTTAAATTTCAAGTATAATTTTTTTATCGGAGGTTAAAAAATGAAAGTACTTGTCGGAATGTCAGGCGGTGTAGATTCATCTGTTGCCGCGCTTTTACTTAAAGAGCAAGGCTATGATGTAATAGGTGCAACTATGCTTACTTGGGGTAAAAGTGATTTTTTTAATCAGTTAAAAGAAAAATATAATTCATCCGAGCAAAAAAATCCGCTCCACGGTGCATGCCTGTGTCCGCATGAAGATGAAGATACCTCTGCTGCTAAGGCTGTGGCGGACAAACTCGGCATTGAATTTCATATTATTGACTGTTCTAAAGAATATGAAGAAATAGTTATAAATTATTTTAAAAACGAGTATATGCAGGGAAATACTCCAAACCCTTGCGTAAGGTGTAATCAAAGTATAAAGTTTGGAGTTTTCCCCCTGCTTGCTAAAAAGGCGGGACTTATATTTGATAAATTTGCCACGGGGCATTACGCAAGAATTGAGTACGAAAACGGAAGATACCTTTTAAAAAGAGGCATAAATCATAAAAAGGACCAATCATATTTTCTCTACGGTTTGAGTCAGGAACAGCTTGCAAATACTCTTACCCCTTTAGGGAATTATACAAAAGAACAAATAAGAGAAATTGCGCGTAATTTTGGGCTTGAGGTTGCCGATAAGCCCGACAGCCAAGATTTTTATAACGGTGATTACAATGATATCTTAAATGCGGAACCTAAAAAGGGAAATATAGTTGATATTAACGGAAAAGTACTCGGTACTCATAACGGATTTTGGAATTATACAATCGGACAGAGAAAAGGTATAGGAATAGCTGCGTCTGAGCCTTTATACGTTAAGGAACTGCGCAAAGATACCAATGAAGTGGTTGTTGCTTTTAAAGATGACTCTATGAATAAAAGTTTGATAGCTAATAATGTTAAATTTAACGCAATTGATGAATTAAAAGAGGCTATTAACTGCCAAGTTAAAATTCGTTCGTCGCAAGAACCTAAAAATGCTGTTATTTCGCCTTTAGATAACGGCAAAGTTGAAGTTGTATTTGAAGATTTGCAAAATCCGATTGCTAAAGGTCAATCAGCTGTATTTTATTTAGGTGATACGGTTTTGGGCGGAGGAATTATCGAAAGTGTGTATTAATGGATAAAAATGAACTTTTAAGACTTTATAATCTTGATTTAAACGAACTTTTAAAAATATCTTCAAAATATATGTCAGATAATATTGAGCTTTGCTCGCTCGTTAATGCCAGAAACGGCAGATGTTCGCAGGATTGCAAATATTGTGCGCAGAGTGCTCACTATTTAACAAATATTGAAGATTATCCCCTTATAAGTAAAGAAGCGGTTATAAAAGCTGCGCTGGAAGCTAAAAATAACGGAGTAATAAGGTTTGCGGTTGTGACTTCCGGTAAGTCCCCCGATGAGGAAAACTTTTATAAAATTCTTGAATTTATTGACGAATTAAACAAAATTGAGGGATTAAAAAGCTGTGCTTCTATTGGTATTTTAAACGAAGAACAGGCTAAAATGCTTGCTTTACGTGGTTTAAAGCGTTTTCATCATAATATTAATACTGCAAAATCTTATTACGGAAATATTTGTACTACTCATGACTGGCAGGACAGATATAATACCTGTAAACTGGTTAAAAAATACGGTATGGAACTTTGCTGCGGAGTTATTTTGGGTATGGGAGAATCTGTAGAACAGCGTATTGAAATGGCTATAGAACTTGCTGAAATTCAGCCCGACTCTATACCAATTAATATTTTAATGCCTATAAAAAGTACTCCGTTTGAAAATTATTTTGATAAGATTGATGAAGAAAATGTGTTAAGAACTTTAGCTGTTTTTAAAATAGCTAATCCTAAGTCTGTTTTAAGATTTTGTGGAGGCAGAATGCGTTTAAGCGAACAAAACCAAGAACTTGCTCTTAAAACATGCGTTGAGGGCATTATGACAGGTAATTATCTTACTACAACAGGAAAAACTCCCGAACAGGATTTAGCTTCAATTAAAAAATTAAATAAAATACTTTTAACTTAGTCTAAATTGTATTTTGTGTCTATAAAATACAAAGGTCGGTTTTTTGTATCTTGTGATATATTTTTAATGTATATTCCGATTAATCCTATTGCAAATGTCTGTATTGCTTGAATAAATACCAATGCGCCCATTGTATATTTACGGAAAAATATTAATATAATTGAAAAAATTAAAAATAAAAATGCGAAAATTAAAATTAAATATACTAATTTATCCGCAAAACTGATAAAAGCGTTAAAAGCCAATACAAATAATTCTTGCGGAGAATACTTTGTTTTACCCGCTTTTCTGCCTGCACGGTTATAGTAATAATATGTTGATTTAAAACCGCTCCAGTCAATTATTCCTCTTAAATATCTGTTATGTTCACGTATAGATTTTACCGCATCTCTGACATCAGCCGTAAACAGTTTAAAATCACCGCTGTTTGTTGTAACAGGATTTGTACTGAATATTTTTAGGATTCTATAAAAAATATCGGCTGATATTTTTTTAAATAAAGTTTCTTTTTCTCTGTGTTTCCTTACGGCATGAACAACATGGCAGTTATTTTCACACAGTATTTTATACATTTCGGGAATTAAATTAGGCGGATCTTGCAAATCAGCATCAATTATTACCGTATAATCACCTTTTGAGTAGTCCAATCCTGCCGTGGTTGCCGTTTCATGCCCGAAATTTCTTGATAAATTAATGAGTTTAATGAAATTATTTTGCGAACATTTATCTTGAATTAATTTTGCCCCGTTATCCGTTGAGCCGTCATTTACAAATATAAAATTAACATCTAAGGTGTCTTTAAGAGTATTTCTTAAATTAAATAATTCTTCTATAAGGGGATTAATACATTCTTCTTCATTATAAAACGGGATAATAACATCTAAAGTTTTCATATTTATATCCTTAATTAAAAAACCGCCATAGAGCGGTTTAAAATGGTGCGCTTGGCGCGATTCGAACGCGCGACCTATCCCTTAAAAGGGGAGTGCTCTACCTGCTGAGCTACAAGCGCATTTGCTTGATTATTTTTAACCATACCAAGAACATTTTTTGTAGTCAACTGATTTTTTCTTTTTATTTTTTATTAACTTTACGGAAAGTAAATAATATAAAAATTGCGTCCTGTCGCTCCGTATAGATAACTTCTAAACTCGGCTCAAGCTGCGGAACTCGCCTCACGATGTGAGGCTCAAACAGTCCTCGCTTCGACGCTGCCTCGTAAAGAAGTTTAACTATACTCCGCAATGGACTTTAATTTTTATATTATTTGCTTTCCGTTTTGGTCTTATTATACTTTAAAAGGATTTTCCAATATTATTGTCTGCTCTCTATCTGCGCCTACACTTATTATTTTTATAGGTATTCCGACTAATTCTTCTAACTTTTTTAAATATATTCTTGCATTTTCGGGTAAGTCCTCTAAAGTCTTGGCATGTGATATGTCGGATTTCCAGCCCTTAAATGTTTCATATACAGGTTCTAAATACTTGTGCATATTAATATTTGTGGGGTAATCTTTGTAAATTTTACCGTCGCGTTTATCTTTGTAGGCAACACAAACTTTTAATTCGTCAAAATCATTAAATACATCTATTTTTGTTATTGCCATTTGAGTTAAACCGCCTACTAATACACAGTATCTTGATAAAACAGCGTCAAACCATCCGCAGCGGCGTGGCCTGCCTGTTGTTGTTCCAAATTCCGCCCCGATGTTTCTAATCTTTTCTCCTGTTGAGTCCGTTAACTCCGTTATAAAAGGTCCCTCTCCTACTCTTGTTACATAAGCCTTTGTTACTCCGATTACGTTGTCTATATGTGTCGGACCTATTCCGCTGCCTGTTGCGGCTCCGCCGCCTATTGGGTTTGAGCTTGTTACATAAGGGTATGTTCCGTAATCTATATCAAGCATTATGCCTTGTGCGCCTTCAAATAAGATTTTTTTATCATCTTTTATTGCGCTTGACAGCTTTTCAACCCAATCTTCGGCAAGATACGGTTTAAATATTTGCGCATATTTTTTGCAGTATTCAAGCATTTCTTCTTTAGAATACGTTTTTGAATCGTATACTTCTTTTAAAATTTTATTTTTTAAGGGCAAAATAGCGTCAAGTCTTGAATTTAAAAGTTCTTCATCATATAAATCTTGAATTTTAAGCCCATATCTGCCTATTTTATCGGAGTATGTCGGACCTATTCCTTTTTTCGTCGTGCCTATTTTATTTGTCTTTGATGAATTCTCGCTTATTCCGTCTATATCAATATGGTAAGGAAGCGTTATTGTTGCAAGCGGGCTGATTTTTAAATTTGATAAATCAACTTTGCGCTCTATAAGTTCTTGTGTTTCTTTTAAAAATGTTTCGGGATGTATTACTGTTCCCGCGCCTATAAAACAGTATTTATTTTTATATAATACTCCTGACGGAATTAAATGAAATTTATATGTTTCATTATCAACCACAACCGTATGACCTGCGTTACATCCGCCTTGATACCTTATAATTACGTCTGCGTATTGGGCAAGTAAATCCGTGATTTTTGCTTTGCCCTCATCACCCCACTGCGCACCTACAACTACCGTATTTCTCATATCCGCCCTTTCAATTAGCATGTCTGCCAATTAAAAGTATAAAACAAATTTTTATTATTAGGAACAGTTTATAAATTTGCGGCTGCTGTTGCTTTATACAGCCCGATTTGATTTATAAAATAATCTGTTCTGTCTGTTGTTACAAGTTTTTCCGTTGTGAGCATGCTCTCGCGTTTTTGCAATAAGTCTAGATTAGAAATTATACCCTCTTTAAATTTCATTTCGGTAAACTTAAAATCTGCTTTTTCGGCATCATAACTTTGCAGAGTTTTTAAATATCTTTCATTATCCGACTTTAAATCGCATAATGCGTCATTTACTTCTTGTATTGAGGTAAGATATGTTTTTTTATAGGTTTCTATTGCTTGATTATATTTGTTTTTTTGCAGTTTTAAATTGGCAATTCTGCTTCCGCCCGTAAATAACGGCAGTAATGCACCTCCGCCAAATAGTGCAACAGAGTTTGTCCAGTTCATATTTTGAAAAAATTCTGTTGAATTGAAAGAAATTAACCCTAAAATATTAAATGTGGGTAAAAAATCTTTCTTTGCTGCTCGAATTTCAAGCCCTATCTTTTTTAACATGATTTCACTTGTGAGATAATCGGGACGATTTTCTATAACTTCCGATGAAATACAATCGGGAATTTTTTTATTTATTGTAAGCTCGTCAAAAGATATTCGTTTAAAATCTGCTTTATTTTCGGGGCTTTCACCCGTCAAAACGGCAAGCATGTTTAATAATCTTTCGCGTGATTTCATTAAATCGGATAAATCCGCTTCCGCTCTGATAAATGCTTTTTGGGCGTTTACGGTATCTGCCGTAGAAATAAGCCCTTGCTCGTTGCTTATTTTCATTAAGTCATATATGCGTTTTCTGTCGTTTATTATATCTTGTTGTATTTCAATAAGTTTATCAAGTTTTACTATATTGTAATAAGTACTTCCCGTTGCGCTGACAGCTGAAATATATGCTGCTCTTTCGCTTTGGCGAGAGGCTTCTATTAATTTATCCATTGCTTTTGTTCTGTCGCGGTTTTTTCCGAATAAATCAATTTCATAATTTGCATATATGGGGAGTGAAATTAACCCGTCAGAATTTGTAACTCCGGGGAGTTTATATAAGGCAGGTACCGCACCGACTCCTATTGAGGGCAGTTCTTTTGCCCGTTTTAAATTTTTGTTTTCCGTTGTTTCTTCAACTTTTAATGTTGCTGTTTTTAAGTCATGGTTATTTTGCAGGGTTTTTATTATATATTCCGTTAAAATCGGGTCATTTAACTCTTGCCACCAGTTTAAATTAATATATGAATATATTGTTTTTTCATCCGTTATCGGCTTTTTTGCCGCTAAGACAGGACTTTGCATTATCACTAAGAAAAATAAAAGTATAACAGATGTAATTTTTTTAATTTTCATTAAATTCTCCACTTTAATCCGTCTTTACGGGTTTGAAAAATTTGCCCTTATTTCAATAACATACTAATATATTTATTGAGTAAAAGCAAATTAGAAAAACGGATTTATTATGGGTAATGAAGAAACTAAAAATTCTAAAAAGAAAACATTATTTATAATCGCAGGGGTTATAGTTGCGGTTATTGCAATTGTATTCTATCTTAATTCATTAAGATATGAAACAACCGACGACGCTTATATTGAGGGAGATTTAATTCAAATTTCCGCTAAAGTATCGGGTCAGGTTGAAGAAATTTATATTCAAGATAACCAAAAGATAAAAGAGGGCGATTTAATCGTAAAAATTGATGATACCGACTATAAAGTAAAATTAGAGCAGGCACAGGCTTTGTATGAAAAAGCACTTTACTCTCAAAAAGTCGCAAAAGCTAAATTAGATGCGGTTAATTCTAAAATTTCACTTGCCAAAAAGGATTTAGACAGATATAAAACCTTATTCGCAGCAGGTGCCGTATCTCAGCAAACGCTTGATAGTGCTCAAACTCGTTATGATAATACAAAAGCAGAACTGCTTGCCGCTGAAGAAGATATACTTTCTTCAAACAACAATAAAGTGGCCGACGCTAATTTAAAAGCATTAAAGGCACAGCGCGACCAAGCGGATTTGTATTTAAAATATACCGACGTAATTGCGCCTAATTCGGGTACCGTTACAAATAAAAATGTTGATAAGGGTAAATATATTCAAGCGGGACAGCCTCTTTTTATGCTGGTCGGTGATAATTTTTGGATAGAAGCTAATTTTAAAGAAAATCAAGTCGGCAAAATGAAAGTTGGGCAAGACGTTGAAATTAAAATTGACGCATACCCGAATAAGAAATTTAAAGGGAAAATAGACAGCATTCAAAAGGCTTCAGGTGCTAAATCGAGTTTATTCCCGCCGGAAAATGCGGTCGGCTCTTTTGTTAAAATTGTTCAAAGAGTCCCCGTTAAAATTGTATTTACTGAAGATATAGACCCAGCTAAATATAATATAGCTGCGGGCATGAGCGTTGAACCTAAAGTAAGAGTTAAATAATGGCCGAAGAAGAAATAACGCAGACGGAATGGAAACCTAAGTTTAATCCGTGGATAGTTTCTATCCCCATTATCGGTGCTGCGTTTATGTTTGTACTTGATGAAACAATTGCAAATGTTGCACTCTTACACATGGCAGGAACATACAGTGCTTCAAGAGAAGAAGCATTATGGATTTTAACCAGTTATTTGATTGCTTCGGGGATTATTATTCCTGCAGTTGACTGGTTCTGCAAATTAATGGGCAGAAAAGCATTTTTTACTTTCAGTGTTATATTATTTGTATGCTCATCTTTTCTTTGCGGAATTTCCAATTCTTTAGGGATGATGATATTTGCAAGAATATTGCAAGGAATAGGAGGAGGCGCACTTTTACCTTTGGCTCAGGCTATTTTGCTGGAAAACTTTTCCGTTCAGGAAAGAGGAAAAGCAATGGCTTTATTTGGAATGGTAGTTGTAATTGCGCCTATTATAGGACCTGTCTTGGGAGGCTGGATAACTGATAATTTCCACTGGTCTTGGATATTTTTTATAAATATTCCAATAGGGCTGGTAACGATTATTCTTATTAAATATCTGCTTGAAGATCCGCCTTATGCGCGTAAGCAAAAAAATATAAGAATAGATACAATAGGCTTTTTCCTTTTAACAATTTGGCTTGTAACGCTCCAAATAATACTTGATAAAGGTAACAATGCGGATTGGTTCCATGCCGTTTGGGTAAGACGTATGGCAATAGTGTGCGTTATTTCAGCCGTTTTATTCTTTGTATCGCAGTTAAAAAGAAAAGATACTTTAGTTGATTTAAGCGTATTTAAAGATAAAAACTTCTCGGTAGGAACGCTTGTTCAGGTTGTTGTAAACCTTGTTTTGTTAGCTTCTATGGCAATATTACCGCAATTTTTGCAAAGTTTAATGGGATATAACGCATATTTAAGCGGATTAACAATGATGCCTCGCGGTGCGGGGAGTTTAACATCCGTTATTTTATCGGGCGCGCTGGCAAATAAAATTGATAACAGATTATTATTGTGTATAGGGCTTATATGTATCGGTATAGCAGGATTTCAGTTGAGTGAAGTTAATCTTGATATATCAATGTCATCAATATCTGTTCCGAATTTTATTTTAGGCTTGGGCATGGGATTTTCTATGGTACCAAGTATTGCACTTTCTGCCGTTACATTAAACAATAAACAAATGACTAATGCGGCAGGGCTTCAAAATCTGCTTAAAAATATAGGCGGAGCCATAGGAACATCACTATCGGGTACTATGATTGCAAGATGTTCGCAAATGCACCAGTATTCGCTTGTAGAAAATCTAAATGATTTAAACCCTGTATACCAAGAACATTTAAGTGCAATGACAGGAGCTTTCAGTCAGTTTACTCACCCTGTAACAGCTCAATATATGGCTCAAAACATGATGTATAATCAGCTTGTACAGCAATCTACATTATTAGGGTTCGTAGATACGTTCAGAATGTTTTCTATAGCAGCGGTTGTTATTATACCTACTGTTTTTCTTTTGAAAAATATTGATTATAAGAAAAGTTAAAATTATTAAATTTTATCATCTGCATGTTTCATTTTTTATGTAAAAATAGTATTATAGTTTTGAGGGAATGGAATTATGCATGATAAAAAAGTAAAATCAATAATTCTTGCGGCAGGAAAGGGCACAAGAATGAAGTCTGCGCTTCCTAAGGTTCTCCATTCCATATTTGATAAACCTCTGCTCGGTTATGTTATTGATGCACTTGATAATTCGGGTTATATTAGCGAAAATTTTGTAATAGTCGGGCATGAAGCGCAAAAAGTTGAAGATTTTGTTAAAAGTAATTATTCAAATGCAAAATGTATATTGCAATCTCCTCAGCTTGGTACGGGTGATGCGGTTTCTAAGGCATTGCCGTATTTAACCGATTTCGACGGTTATGTAGTTGTAGTTTGCGGTGATACTCCGCTTATACAAGCTGATACAATAAAAAGTTTTGTTGATTTCCATGATATTAATGACGCTGATTTAACCGTTATGTCGGCTGTTTTTGATAACCCTAAAAATTACGGAAGAATTGTAAGAGATAAAAATAATAAATTTATCGCAATAGTTGAAGAAAAAGACGCAACACCAAATCAAAAAGCAATCAAAGAGGTTAATGCGGGAATTTATTGTATTAATTGGAAAACGGTATCTGAAGCATTTAATAATCTTAAAAATAATAATGCTCAAGGTGAATATTACTTAACCGATATTGTTAAATGGGCAGTTGAAAATAATTTAAAGGTTCAATCATATATTTTAGATAATAATGAGGAAATATTCGGGATAAATTCAAAAAGTCAGCTGGCGCAGGCCACTAAAATTTTAAACAAAAAATCATTAGACAGGTTAATGGATGCAGGCGTTCAAATAACAGATACGGACACTACATTTATATCCCCCGAAACTACAATTGAAGCCGATACCGTAATATTGCCCAACGTATATATAACAGGCAAAAATCAAATAGGGAAAAACTGCAAAATAGGTCCTTTTTCTCATATAAGAGGCGGTGCGGTAATAGGAAATAACGTCAGAATAGGAAACTTTGTTGAAATTAAAAAATCAGTTATAAAAGACAACTCGAATGTATCTCATCTAAGCTATATCGGAGACGCAGAGCTTGGTTCGCACGTTAATATAGGGGCAGGCACAATAACCGCAAATTATAATCCGATAAGTAAAGTAAAAAGTTCAACAATAATAAAAGACGGAGCAAACACGGGTTCAAATTCGGTGCTTGTTGCTCCCGTAACTGTGAACGAAATGGCATCGGTAGGTGCGGGAAGCGTTATAACAAAAGATGTTGAAGCATACTCGCTTGCAGTTACCCGTGCGCCGTTAAAACAAATAACAAATTGGGTGAAAATGAAAATAGAGCAGCTATCAGGAGGCATAAAATAATGGAATTGGAATTAGCATTTCCGCAAGGGACAAAAACCATAAATCCTACACACGATATTAAATTGTTTGCAGGACGATCAAATATGCAATTAGCGCAGGAAATTGCGGAGTATTTGGGAACAACGGTTGGTCCTATGATTGTTAAAAACTTCGCGGACGGCGAAATATACGTTCAGGTACAGGAAAGTATAAGAGGCGATGATGTGTTTATAGTTCAGCCCGTTTGTAATCCCGTTAACGAAAATCTAATGGAGCTGTTAATAATAATTGACGCATTTAAACGTGCAAGTGCTAAATCCATTACTGCGGTAATCCCTTATTACGGATATGCAAGGCAGGACAGAAAAACCTCGGGCAGAGAAGCAATAACTGCTAAACTTGTTGCGGATTTGTTAACTACGGCAGGTGCTGACAGAATTCTTGCAATGGACTTGCATACAGGGCAAATTCAAGGTTTCTTTAATATTCTTGTTGACCATATTTATGCTACTTCCGTTATTGTGGATTATGTTAAAAAATTGAATATTTCTTCGGATGACTTAGTTATAGTCAGCCCCGATATGGGCGGTGTAACCCGTTCAAGGTATTTTGCAAAACAAATGAACTGCCCTATGGCAATTATAGATAAAAGAAGAAACCGTCATAATGAGGCAATTGCAGTTAATATTATAGGTGATATTCTTGGTAAAACCTGTATTATGTTTGATGATATTATAGATACAGCAGGTACAATATGCGGTGCAGCTCAACTTCTAAAAGAAAAGGGTGCAAAAGACGTATATGTATGCGCAACTCACCCCGTATTTTCGGGTCCTGCGCTTGAAAGACTTGAAAAAGCTCCTATTAAAGAGGTTGTTGTTACTAATACAATCCCGTTAAATAAAAACTTCTTACCCGAAAAAATAACACAATTAAGTGTAGCTCCGCTTTTAGGCGAGGCTATTTCCAGAATTCATGACGGTGAATCCGTAAGCTCATTATTCGGGTTTGAAAAAGAATACGACCAATAAATATCAGAAAATGTAAATTAAAAATCAGCGCAATTGAACTAAACTTTGCGCTGATTTTTTTATTGCAGACATTATGTTATAATTTACTCAAATTAAGGAGCATAAAATGTTTTGGAATAAAAATGTTAATTTGAAAAATATACTTTTCGGAATAGTAATAGTTTTCCTTATCTGGTTTATAATACAAATAAAAAGTATTGCGCTTCTTGCTTTTGCGTCGTTTGTACTTGCCTGCTCGTTAAATCCTGCGGTAGATAAATTAAGCAAAAAAATGAAGCGTTCGCTTGCTTCTACAATAGTTATTTTAGGTACAATACTTATTGTAATTTTATTTTTAATTCCGATTATAACAATTTCAATTCAGGAAATACATCAGTTTATTAATAATATTCCGCAGTACATAAACGGAATAACAGGATTTTTAAGTAATAAAACAATAATGGGTAAACCGTTGGTTGAGTTTATAAATATGGAAACCATAACAAACGGAACCTCACAGCTTGCAACGGGTGTGGTAAATAAATCAATTAACTTTACAATGGCGTTTATGGAAATGATAACAATTGTAATCACTATGGGAGTAATTGTATTTTATATGTTAAACGAAAAAAACTTAACCCGTGACGCAATAATATCTGTATTTCCGCCGAAAATGAAGCAGAAAGCTAAGGAAGTATATGAAAATATAGAACATAAAGTCGGCGGATACGTTATAGCCCAAGTTCTTTCAATGTCTACTGTTGCAATATTTACGGCAGTCGGGTTAATGATATTAAAAGTTCCTTATGCAATATTATTGGGATTAATCGCAGGGTTATTGGATATTGTTCCGATAGCGGGTCCTACAATAGCTTTTGCGCTTGGAATATTATGTGCAAGCCAGCAGGGTTTGTTGATAGTTATATTAACTGCGGTTATCTATTTAGCTGCTCAATGGGTATCAAATAATTTTGTTCGCCCGTTGGTGTTTGGTAAATTCTTAAATTTACATCCGATAATAATAATCTTTGCCTTTTTAATTGCAGCTCAATTTTTGGGCGTATGGGGCGTAATTTTATCACCTGCAATAGCGGCATTATTGTTGACTCTGTTTGATGAGTTGTATTTAAAAACCATAAATACCTGCAAAAAAGAGAAGCCTGAAGACGAATGCAGTTAAACGAAAAATATTTATATAATCCGCAAAAAACGAGTGAAATAAAATTAAATGTATGGTGTGCATTTCCTGCAGTCTATAATTTTGGAATGTCTGCATTAGGGTATTTAAAAATATTCCAATTGATTGACTGTATAGACGGAATATATGCAGAGCGAATATTTACCGATACAGATAAAACACAAATAAAAAGTTCGGATGTTGATATTTTATCTTTTTCGTTTTCTTTTGAGCTTGATTATTTAGGGATATTAAAGATTTTAGAAAAGTATCAAATCCCGTTTTTAGCGGAAGAAAGAGAGGAAAAACATCCTTTAATATACGGCGGCGGCCCTGTTTTAAGTGCAAACCCCGAGCCTTTTGCGCGTTTTTTTGATTTTATAATGATAGGTGACGCTGAACCTCATATTAATGAAGTCTTTGAAATTTTAAGAGATAATGCGGATAAAACAAAGCAGGAAAAATTAAAATTAATTTCAAATATAGAGGGAGTTTATGTTCCGCAGTTTAAAACGGAGAATTACAAAGTAAAAAAGGTTTCAGCGGATTTGAATTTATGTGTTGCAACTCCGATATTAACTCCGGACAGTTTTTTTTCTAATACTTTTATAATAGAAGTAGAGCGCGGCTGTCCGCAAAAATGCGGATTTTGTTTAACCTCTTATATTAATACTCCCGTAAGATTTTGCCCCTATGAACAAATTATTGAGCAGATAGAACTTGGGTTAAAATACACTCATAAAATAGCGTTATTGGGTGCCTTAATATGTTCGCACCCGAGAATTGACGATATTTGTGAGTATATAATTAAAAAAGCGGATGAAATAAGTGATTTGGAGGTAAGTGTTTCATCATTAAGGGCGGATTATGTATCGGACAAAACACTTGAAATGCTGCGCAAATGCGGACAAAAAACAGCAACAATCGCACTTGAAGCAGGAAGCGAAAGACTGCGTAATGTAATAAACAAAAAATTAAAAAGAGAAGATATATTGTCCGTAATAGAAAAAATGATGAAATTCGGATTTAGCGGGGTAAAAATATACGGAATAATAGGGCTCCCGACCGAAACTTATGAAGATATTGACGCATTTATTGAATTATGCAAAGAAATAAAGCAGAAATTTAAAGGGTTTAATGTAACTCCCGGATTTTCAACATTTATCCCCAAGGCGCAGACTCCGTTTCAATATGCACCGCGTGAGGAAATATCCGTTTTGGAAAAGAAAAACGAATACATAAAAAAGCAATTTGCAAAAATCGGAATAAAAGCACGAACGGGAAGCGCAAAATGGGATTATATTCAAGCAGTTTTGTCGCGAGGCGGGCAAGAGCTAACCCCATATTTAATTGAGGTATACAAACAAGGCGGAGCGCTCGGGGCATTTAAGAGTGTTTATAAAGAATATAAAAAATCAGCGAAGTTAAGTGATATTGATAAAACGGCGCAATCTGAAATCTCTTTAAACGAAGAGTTGCCGTGGGAATTTATAGAATATCCCTCAAGTAAGGAATTTTTAAAATCAGAGTACAAAAGACTTATTTCAAAAGCATAATGAGCAATTAAAAAAACTTAACAAATAAAAAAAATAGGACTTGACAACTTTTTTATATGTGTCATAATAATAATGTAAGATTTAAGTGTAAGCAAAACACTAAATGAAACATTACAACCCCGAACACATATAAACTCCTAAATAATAAACACAAAAGAGACCATTAGGATGCAGAAATACACCACTTACAAAGTGGTTTTTTTTTGCTTTTAAATCGGAAAAAGTAACGGGTAAAAATAGAAAAAACTTGTATAAGTGTTAAAAATACAATTATAATTTTTCACCTTGTTTTAAACAAAAATTATCCGAAAAAGAAACGGGTTACAATTATCGCCATTGCTATTCCGATAAAATCCGCACTTAACCCTGTTAATAATGCATATCGGTATTTTTTTATCCCTACCGCCCCAAAATATACCGTTAATACGTAAAAGGTCGTTTCACTGCTTCCTAACATTATCGCGGCTAACTTTGAAACGTAAGAATTTATATCGTGTGTTGAAATAATATCAGAAAATACCCCAAGCGCCGCACTACCCGATAATGAACGCACAATCGCTAACGGCAGGATGTCCGCAGGCATGCTGAGTTTATTTAAAATCGGCGACAGCAAATTTGCAAGAGAGTCAATTGCGCCCGAGGCTCTTAACATTGATATTGCAACGATTATAGCCGCAAGATACGGGATTATGTTAATACTGACTTTTACTCCGTCTTTTGCACCCTCAATAAATGTTTCATATATTGGGATTTTTCTGATAATTGCCGTAGTTAAGATAATTAAAATTATTGTCGGCAGAGTCCAGAGAGAAACTATATCAATAATTGTTTTAATTGTCATATTTTGCCTCCGAATTTTGCTGAGGCGGGAAGATTTTTGAGAACAATTTTGCAATCAGTATTGCGCTGATAAAAGCTGTTCCCGTGACAATTAAAGTTGGAACAATAATCTGTGTAGGATTTTCGCACCCGTTTGCGGCTAAAATGGCAATGACAGTTGCGGGTATAAGCTGAAACCCCGCTGTATTCATGGCTAATAGAGTGCACATGGAATTAGATGCGCTTTCTTTATCCTTATTGATTTCCTGCATACCCTCCATAGCTTTAATCCCTATAGGCGTAGCGGCATTAGCAAGCCCTAAAGCATTTGCAGTGAAATTCATAGCTACATCGCCTATTATAGGGCTGTCTTTGGGAATTTCGGGAAAAATTACTTTAGCAATCGGCTTTAAAAGTTTAGATAAGAATTCAACAATCCCCGATTTTTCGGCGATTTTCATAATCCCGAGCCAAAAAGTCATTATCCCGATAAGGGTTAAAACAATTTTTACAGTCAGCTCGCAGCCCAAAAAAATAGCGCGCGCAACTTGGTCAATAGTGCCGTTTACGGCTCCAAATATTATTGAAATGACTATTAAAAAATACCAAATATAATTCATAAGTTTATTTTATTTGATATGAAATAAAAAATCAAAATATTAAATATTGACGAATGAATATTATCATAAGATAATAAGTATTAAGTCGATGTGGCACTCTGCCGACGAGAACGATTGATAATCGTTCGAGGAGAGGGGTTCGAGAATTGCGAGAACCGTCCGCCACAAGTGGCTTATTTAAACTGACAACTTAATACATTTAAAACTATGTCGATGTGGCGGAATTGGTATACGCGCACGTTTGAGGGGCGTGTGGTTCATCCTTGCGGGTTCAAGTCCCGCCATCGACAGTTAATTTTTTAGAGCCTTCAAAAATGGGCTCTATTTTAGTATTTAAGCTATTTTGACGAGTTCCAATCACTGTTACATTGGTCAAATTCAAACGGTTATTTTTAAGAGCTTGTTTTGCACTATCTGAACGAGTTTCGAGAGTTCCATTCAATGTTTCTAAGCTTTGTGAAAATTCTTGTTTCTTTTTTAATTTTATTTGTCTTAAATGTTCAAATACAGGTCTTAATTTTACTTTAAGTTTATTAGTTTCTTCATCATAGATAATGCTTTCCGTGATAGTGTTAAGTATTAATCTTTTTTCTTCTAAAGTAGCTTTTAAATAAAGCTCGGGGATTCTATTTGCAAAATCAATTAATATACTTATACGTTTAGTAGTATCTTTTGAATTTTCTGTAAGGTTGGTTATTTGTTGAGCCAAATTATCCTTTTTTGTTTCTAATTTTCTTATAATTTCAGTTCGTGTTGTTTCACTCACTCCTAATTTATCAGTATTCTTCTGTATTAACTTTTCGGCTATGCAATCTACTATTTCATCATATTGTTTCTTTAATTCATCTATAGACTTATGTTCATATTCCTTTAAATCATCAATAGCTTTAAAAATTTCTTTTTTAATGACTTTAATTTTTTTTTCTGTAATATCAAAACTTTCTATTACTTCTTGCATGGCTTCATCAATAAGGTTTTCATTGATACTTTTTTCTTTCTTGTGTGCTTTAGAATAATTTGAACAATGATAATATACATAAGTACCGCTGTTATTTGCCCCATGTTTTGTAATAGCTACCATACTATAACCACACTTAGCACATTTAATAAAATTAGAATATGTATAAACTAATCCTTTTGGTCGTTTAATATTTTCCCCTTTTAAAACAAGCTGAACTCTGTAGAATAGTTCAGAAGATATAATAGGTTCATGTATACCATCAAATATATCATCTCTATAAGTAACTTTACCTATATAAACAGGGCTTTTTAAAATATCTTCAATGCGTTTTTTTGAGTATGGTTTTTTCTTGCAATCAACAAAACCATATTTTGCAAGTTCTTGACCAACTCTTTCATAAGAAAATAATCCTGTAGCATACAATTCATAGCAACGTTTTATATAAGCCTTTTTATGGGGGTCAGGAACTATAATTCCGTGGTTATGTTCATCTTTTGTATTCAAATACCCTATAGGTGCTTTACCAAGTTTGTATCCTTTTTCTGCTCTATTTTTTAATACTGAACTTGTTCTGTCTTTAATATTATCAAGTTCATCTTCTGCTTGTCCTATATAAACACCTACAAGAACTTTTCTTACTTTTCTTATATCATCAAAATTTTCCATAATACTTGCTATCGTTGTACCGTAGTTCTTAATTGGTTTTAAAATCTCTGCAAAAAAATCTTCTAAGCATCTTGATAAGCGATCTAGTTTCCATACACAAACATAAACAACTTCATTTCTATGCTCTTTTACATACTTGAGCATATTTTTTAATCCTTTTCTGTTTGTATTTGCTCCTGTTTTTCCTGCATCTTCAAAATAAATAAATTCATAGCCTTTTGATAAGGCTTTCTTTTCGCATTCAGTTTTTTGCATATCTAAACTTAAATGGCTATTAGCCTGCTCGGCAGAACTAACTCGGCCATACCCTACTACAATTCTTCGGTTACTTTTAATCTTCTTTGTCATGTTCTTCCCCATTCTCTATTATAGCATCATTATCGGGTTTATCGACCCTAATTCCTATTTGCGTAACTGTCGTCATAAGTTGTGTTATTAAAAAATTTGATAATGTTTCACTTGAGGTCTCAGCGGACGATACAAATTCTACTGTCAACTTACCAGACATTTTGTATCCTCCATGGGTATTCTTCCGTAATAAATATGAATTTTATCCAATAAATCTATAATCAATCTTATAGCTTTCGGCTTCCTATATATTAGGAAATTCCAAAAATTCTCTTTAATTACACTGGTAAGATTGCTGACTAATGATGAGTTATAAATGCCATATTCTGTTTTGAGATGTGTTTTTGTACGTCTTATATCATAATTATTGTCTTTTATAATTTCAGCATATCTTTCGGCAGCCAACATAGTTTGTAACTGTTTTGCCGTATTAAATTCAGTCTTCTCTTTATTATTATCTTCAATCCAACCTTCAATTTTTTCTTTAAGTATTTCTTCTGTCACTCCAAAATTTTTGAAATGTGCTAAAATAGGTTTTGCCGTACTATTAAGAACGTCAATAAGATTTACTTTCCTTTCCTGTTTCATAGGGATATTTAATAATGCTCTAATATCTTGCAATTTGTACATTTGTACTTCAAGACGTAAAATGTTTTTTATAGAATTTGGATTTTCTATAATATCTTTTAACTTTTCTTTTAGTCTTTCTGATTTATTTACGCTGCTTAAAATTTCTTTTTCTTTATCATATATAGTTAGCGAGCTTCCTGCATTTTTTGCATTGCTTTTTATTTTTAATCCGTGCGAGCCAAATTTCATATTTCTATAACGGTTACTATCCAAAGGTAATAATGAGCTAATTGCATCAATATATTTCTCTACTTTGTCTAAACGAATATCTATACAGACATCACACAAATAAACTCCTGCATGAAGTATAAATTGTTCAGCATCAAATCTTATATTTGAATAGATGCATACATTTTCAAGAACGTCTTTTATATTATTTTTGGAAATGTAGTTTATTTCCCCATTATTCCAAGTAAATTTGCCTGTTAGATAGATAAATAATATATCACTTTTAATATATATATTAATCAATCCTAAAGGACTATTTTTATATGAAATTTTACAATTTGGATATCTATATTTTTTCTTAAAATTCCCACTATTTTCCCAAAAATCATTTTCGGCACATTTGTTTTCTTCTATATCTTCTATATATCTATTATATTCGTTATTTTTAAGGTTAATATCATAGACTTGATCAATTGTTTTAAAGTAGTTATTGGTTCTATCTTGCCATTCTAAATACGTCTCAGGTCTTTCGGGTGTATCTGATTTAAATAAATTGCTTTCGCTTAAATTAAAATCGAATTTGATTATTTTATAATATAGTCCTAAATCAATATACATTTTAAGTTTATCAAATTGTTGATAAGCTTGATTTTTTGTGGGAATTGCCTGCTTTTTCTTTAAAGATTTCAGGTTGTTTTGCATTGTGCTTAACGCAGGCATTTTTTCCAAAGTCAAGTCAAAGTTATCAGTTTGGTCTTTATTGATTTCAGGATAAAGTTCTTCTTGTAATAATAGGCTTGTATTTTCAACTGCATTTTTTACATGACTGTTGTCAAATTTTTTTGTTTTTACTTTGTTTTCCAAGTGTATCTCTTTCTTTAAGTTTTAATTATTATTTGGAAAACCAAAGTTATAAACTTATTTTTTATAATATGGGCCTTCCATTTTATTATACTAAATTTATTTTTTGGAATTCCCATGCCTTATATTTTTTTGCAAGCTTATAAAAAGAGGTGGGTTTTAGGTTGGTTCTTTTCATTGCTTCACGTGCAGTTATTTCGCCTTGTTTCCATATCTTATATACATCTATCCAATTATCCGGATATTGTATCGGGGGTTTACCAAGGTGTTTCCCTTTTTCCTTTGCTATTTTTATTCCTTCAGCTTGACGTTGTTTAATAAAGGTTCTTTCTTGCTCTGCTACATAGCTAAGCAACTGAAGTACAATATCCGAAATAACCTCGCTGATTAAGCCGTCTTTTT
>CANPWQ010000027.1 GCA_947584965.1 Candidatus Gastranaerophilales bacterium
ATTTCTTCCGTTTCCATAACTTTTTCAATATTAATACCTAAATCATAATCAGTACCTTTAAGTGCGTGCCACATAGAAATTATGTCAGGTTGCCCCGTACCGCCTGAAACAGGCTTCATTGCAAGGTCGATACCGTCAGCACCGCCATCCAATGCAGCTAAGTATGCAGCCAAACCTGTACCTGCCGTTTCATGTGAATGAAATCTGATATGGAAATCGCTTCCTAAAATCTCACGCGCCATTTTAACGGTTTCATATACTTTTCTTGGGTTAGAAGTACCTGACGCATCTTTAAATGCTAAAGAATCAAACGGTAAACCCGAGTCTAAAATATTTCTTAAAACTCTTTCATAGAAAGCAACATCATGTGCGCCCTGACAGCCGTGAGGAAGCTCCATCATTGTAATTGTTACTTCATGAAGAAGTCCGTGTTTTTTTATGCTGTTAGCCGAATCAATTAAATTATTAACATCATTTAAAGCATCAAAGTTTCTTATAACATTAACACCGTGCTTTGCAAACATTTTAGCGTGCAAGTCAATAACATCACGGGGCTGAGAATTTAATCCGACAACATTAACTCCTCTTGCCAAAGATTGTAATTTAACATCAGGCCCGACAGCAGCTCTTATTTTATCCATTGTTTCAAATGCATTTTCATTGCAAAAGAATATAGGAGCCTGAAATCTTGCACCGCCTGCCGTTTCAAAATGTTTAATACCTGCATTAACTGCGGATTGAAGTGCAGGAATAAAGTCATCAACAAGAACTTTAGCTCCGTAAATTGATTGGAAACCGTCTCTGAAAGAAGTATCCATAACTTTAATTTGTTTTTTTGTCATTTTCTTTCCCTCTTATATCTGATATTATTATTTTCTGTATTTTGCTGCCGCAATTGCTATTGCAAGCTCCACATCATTATTTGCGGTTTTTGTTGTAACTGCGGCTGTTTGCTGAACTTTTTCAGGAAATATTTTATTCAAATAACCTATAACATTTCCCATTATGCTTACTGCTAACCACAAAATGACAAGAAACGAAAATACCGTTCCCATGCCTGTACCCATTAATGTTAAACCTTCAGTTAACATAGTAAATCTCCTGTTATTATCTTACATTCGTCATTATTTTCATTTAAAGCAATTAACAATCCGTCATCATCTATTGCTTTAGCAAAATATTGTTTTCTTTCCCCGTTTTCGCTTATTAAAATATTTTTACCGAGAAAGTCGCATTTTGAAATATAAAAATCTTTTATACAGCTAAAACCATGAGAAACAAACTCTTCATATTTTATATAAAAGGTGTCAATTAATTTTTTCAAAATGATTTCACTGTTATAAGTTTTACCTGTAACAACTGAAATAGAAGTTGCTTTTTGATCAATTTTATTCAATGTTTCCTGTTTCATATTAACATTTAAGCCCAAACCTAAAATAACAGCTTCAATTTTATTATTATGAGTATACGCTTCCGCTAAAATACCCGATATTTTAGCCCCGTTTACCAAAATATCATTAGGCCATTTTATCCGTGCATTTATAGAAAACTCGGAATTTAAAAATTCGCATACGATAACGGATAAATATTGAGTTAGGTTTGTATAAGGGTAATTGTCCGATTTTTTGGGTTTTAATACCAAAGACATATAAATATTATCAGACTCATCACAAACCCATTTTCTGTTATATCTGCCGCGTCCTGCTGTTTGATTGGCAGTATATACAACCGTTCCGTCATCAATACAAGATATATTTTCCAGCGCCCAGCTGTTGGTTGACGGTGCTTCATCCAGTGTTATTATTGTATATTTCGACATGTTAAGGTTAACCATAATCAAATATATACTAACACAAACATAATTTATATTTTATTTAAAAACGGCATTAATTTTTCAAGCATGAATTTCATAAGCAATTTATTTCTAATAAGTAAATGCTTAGAAATACACTCGACACCATAACTTTTTGCTATTTGTTCAATATTATAAACAGCGGAAATTATAACAATATTTACACTTTTATATTCTTTAATTTCTCTGATATTTTCAATTAACCACTCACCCGCAAGTTTTGGCTCATAGGCTGTTTCCATTTGTAAATCGGTTAATATTAAAATAAAAGGATTTTCGGTATTATGCTTTATTATATCTAAAGCCTCAAATGCACTTGAAGCAGTGGTAACTTCAAACATATTTCCGTATAATTCTTCAATCAGTTCTTTATGGAATTTTAGCCAAGAGCTTGTATCATCAGTTATTAAGATTTTTTTTGTCATAAGTATATTATACATAAGTTTAATTTTTTATCAAAAAATCAATATATAGCACATTATTTTTTGTAATTTCTCATTGCATAATTAAAATAAATGTTGGAAGAAATATGAATATAAAAAATTATATAAATGAAATAAGAAACAAAATAAATAAAATTAATGCTTACGTATCAAATCCGATAAACCATAAAGATATAAATAATCCTTTTGCCTCAACCCTGCCTAAAACTTATGTTTGGATAGAAAATAATAAACATGAAAACTTATAATTTTTAGGAATCTAACTGAGTCAATATATCTTTTATGGACAAATTCATTTTAATTGCAGACATTATTTTTTCAATTTTAACATCATCAAAACTTTGAGCGGATTTAGATGCCATAATCAACTTTATAATATCGTCAACACTGCATTCGGATTTATATTTATCATTAATTCCGATAGTCCATATAATATCACCTAACATTTGATTAATATTTCCGTCAGCCCCCTGACAAAGTTTTAAAATATTGTTTGTTTCAACTAAAGATGCATTTATCTTGCTTAAACCATAACATATACCGGTTGCAGCATCGGAAACAGTATCATTATTACCTCTGCCCAATTGCAATATTTGTAAGGCATAATCCATAAATTCTTCTTCGGTTAAATCATTTTTTTCGTTGAAGAACATTGTATCAATCATATCAATAGCATCTTCATCTATTGTATTACTATCAGTCATACACATTTTAACCAATTGAACAAGGTTATCTTTATTTTTAAAATATTTTGACGCACTAATAACAAAATCATATACAGTATATACATTATCTTTAGTAAATGCATAATCTCTTATAACAGGTAAAAGTTCGCAAACTTGTTTAGCACCAAGAACCGCTTTAGTTAAACCTATTGCAGTTTCTACATCGTTAGCATTATACTTTCCATCATTATTTATACGACATTTATCAAGTATTTTTAAAATATCTTCACTTAAAGCACCTGCTTCTTTTAATGCTGATATTTTATATAATTTATTTCTGTTAATTTTTCCCTCATCACCAATACAGGAATCAAGCAAATTTAACAATTCTTTATTAACAATACCCGATTTTTCCAATTTTAAAGCGGACATAGCGTACTGATACGGAATAATCCCATTGGTATTTTTATATTTTTTTATAAAATCAAACAAAACACGACGCTCTTTAACTTTGACTGCATTTTCGTACTGCTGACGTTTTTCTTGTAATGTAGGCTTATTTAATATCCCATATCTATCAACTTCTTCAGAATAAATTACTAGGTTTTTACGTTTGATAAAAAATCCTCTATCGGAATATTCATAATCCACATCAAGATTATATACAGGGCTTTTTACTTCATTTTTTTCATTTTGTCTGTATGAACGTATCGCACTTTGAAGAGTAATTACCGATTTTACCGATTGATCAGAAATTGAAAATTTACCTGTTTTAATACCGTTATCATCAACAACCGGAACTGAAAGCATATTTATAACATTAATGACATCTTCAAGAGAAACTTCACTCTCCAATAATTTAGAAGCGAAGTCCCTTATTTGTTGCGGATTTTCAGCTTGTTCCAATAAATTTTCAAATGATTTTGTATCAAATTTTAAGTTTCTGACTTGCTCTTGTATATTACTTCTAACAATATCAGTATTATATTTAGAATTTAAAACCATAATATGCTGACTCGGATAACCTATGTTGCCTTCATCTTGTGGCTTTAACTCCTGAATTATTTCATCTATTCGTTTATCAATCTGTTTTATTTCTTCTTCTGCCACATTTTCTATAAGGGCAGCAGCTCTTAAATCTTTTAATAATTTAATTTCTTGTTCTAAAAGTGTTGGAGCATTAGCAAAATCACTTGTTTTATATTTTGTTTTAAATTGTTCATATTTAGCTTTTAATTTTGCATATTGCCCTAACATACTATTTTGATTAGAATTTACAGTCTTTACCGAAACTTGATTTACTGATAAATCAGCCATATACTACCTTTCAACTTGTTTTTTATACTACGAACAAAAAAACAAAACATATAATAAAATTTACCCATGATTTTATGAAATTTACATTTTTTAATAAAACCATTTATGAAGATTTGTAAATCATTATCATTTTTTTGTAAATCCAAAATATTCATACATTTTTTTTTACTCGGATGTAAATCGGAAAAATAAAGGTAAAAGAAATGTTTAACGACGAGAAAAAAGTAACAATAGAGTGGATTAATGAACAAAATAATTTAGGGCATGACAAAGTAATATCAAAATCATCCATGACTAATCCAATAAATGAAAAATATACAAACAGTGATAAACTGGCATTAATGGTATCAAAAATATTATATGAAGAATTTCCTAAATTAAAAAATAATTCATTATTATATGATTTAGTAATGTACTCCATAATAGAGAAGATGAAGACTGTACAAAGTGTGGAAAATGTTTTATCATATATAAAGGAGTCTAATGCAAAAAGTGTTCAAGATGTAACCTTTAAAAATGGAGAAGTTTGCATAAAATGTTCAATTTAAAAAACTTTAAATTAGTAAAAGAAATGAAAAATGTGAAGTCAAAAAATCAATGGCTTAATTTTTCAAACAGTAAAACTCCCCAAACAAAAGATGCACTTCTTGACTCTATAATTGAAGAAAATAGATTTGTTGAAGAAGATATGAAACTTCGCTCCATGGTAGAAGAAATGCTGATTAAAGAATTCTCCGAAAAAATTAAAGATATGAAATCATACGATTTCCTTGTAGATAAAGTTGTTAACAGGCTTAAGAAAAAACAATTGGGAAAAACAGAACCGATTGAAGAAATTTAACCCAGACTATTAGTCTTTAAGGTAATGAAATATAATTCATTTTCGTGCAGACTGGTTACGAAAACAAAGTTAAACTGCATAGGAGATGGACATGAAATATTTAATAAAAAAGCCCGATACTTTTTTAAATACTTTAAATGAAGATATTAATTCAATTCTTCAAAGAAGTTTTGATAACCTGTTTCCCGAATATATTTTTCATCAGGAATTAAACGGAATGGCAATGCCTGTGGACGTTAAAGAGTATGATGATTATTACTGCGTAAAAGTAGAGCTTCCGGGGATTGAAAAAGAAGATATTAATATTGATATCAATAAGTCTTACGTAAAAATAGAAGCAAATAAAGAAATTGAAAAAGAACAGGAAGATAAAAAACATAAATATCATAAATCTGAGTTCAGGTACGGAAATTATTCAAGAACAATATATTTTCCCTACGAAGTAGATGTTGAAAAATCAACAGCAGAGCTAAAAAAAGGGATACTTGATTTACACTTACCTAAATTAGAAACGGAAGATAAAAAGACAAGAAAACTTGAAATAAAAGATTAACAAGTAATGACGGTAATAATAGGAATAAAACTTCCGAATAAAGAGGATAATGCAGTTGAACTGCAAAAGATATTAACAGAGTTTAACTGCATTATAAAATTGCGGCTCGGAATAAATAATTCATCAATATTTTGTTCAAGTACGGGAATAATTTTATTGCAGATAGAAAGTGAAGATAATGCTTTAAATGTAGAAAAAGCATTATTGGAAATAAGCGGAATAGAACTGCAAAGAATGATATTTTAAAGGTAAAAATATGGCAGAAAAAGTAGTAATAATAGGCGGCGGAGCAGCAGGCCCGAAAACAGCCGCGAAATTAAGACGGCAAAACCCCGATATTAAAATAGATTTATACGCGCAGGAGGAAATAATATCTTATTCCGCTTGCGGGCTGCCTTATTATATAGAAAATATAATTCAAAGTCCTGATACACTAATATTAAGGACTCCCGAAGATTTTCAAAAACAAAATATTGAAGTTCACATTAAACAAAGATGTTTAAAAGTAAACACGGAAGAAAAGACGGTTCTTTTGGAAGATTTAATATCGGGGAATAAATATGAAGTTAATTATGATGTATTGGTAATTGCAACGGGAGCAGTTCCCGTAATTCCCAACATAGCAAATATAGATTTAAAAAACATATTTACCCTAAGAACAATACAAGACGGAATAGCAATAAAAGAAAAAATGCAAACTTCAAAAAAAGCGGTGCTTCTTGGCGGTGGGTATATTTCAATAGAATTAATGGAAGCCTTTGTACAAAATAGTATATCCGTCACATTGATAGAGAGAAACTCACAAATATTAAAAATGTTTGACGAAGATTTTTCGCAAATGGTAACGGATTATATAATAGGCAGAAACCCCGGTCAGGTCAGCATATATACAAATGAAGAAGTAGTTGCCTTTACGGGAAATGAAAACGGAGAAGTGCAAAAAGTTATAACCGCTTCAGGAAAAGAAATTGAAACGGATTTTGTAATTCTCGGAACGGGAGTAAGACCAAACACGGATTTTTTGCAGGGAACGGGAATAAAGTTAAGTATTAATAACAGTATAAAAGTAGATAAAACATTAAAAACATCAAAACAGGGAATATACGCCGTTGGTGACTGTACTGATAATTATAATCTTGTAACAAACAGGTACACATGGGTGCCAATGGGTTCTACCGCAAATAAAGAGGGGCGCTGTGCTGCAATAAACATTGCGGGCGGAAGCTGTTTTTTTGACGGAATATTAAATTCCACTATTACAAAATACTTTAATTTAACAATATCGATAATAGGAATAAGTTACAGAGAAGCAACAGAACTGGGCTTTCAACCCGAATATGCAATCGTAACAAAAAGGGATAAAGCAGGATATATGCCGAACACAGGCACTATGACTTTAAAATTAATAGCAGATAAAAACACTCAAACAATTTTAGGAATACAAGGAATTGGCGAAGGTGACGTAAACCAAAGAATAAATACGGTAATTCCCGCGATATTAAGCAAAACAAAGCTGGAGTCGTTTATGAATTTGGATTTACCTTATTCACCGCCGTATTCTCCAGCTATTGATCCTGTATTAAATGCCGCTCAAATTATCTACCACAAAATTAACGGTTAACGGAAAGTTTTTCGTTCGCAATCATTTGCAGTAAAACAGCCTGCGCCTTTTTAAGCTGAACATCATCTTTATCTTTTATGTTTTGTTCTGTAATTTTTACCTCAATATCAGGTGCAATACCTTTTTTATTAATATCGGTATCATTTGGAGTTAAATACTTTTGAATTGTAATATTCAAACCCGCGCCAAACGGAGTCAAACTTTTAACTTCTTGAACAAGTCCTTTCCCGAAAGTATTTTCCCCGATTAAAATAGCACGCTGATTATCTTTTAATGCACCCGATAAAATTTCGCTTGCAGACGCACTGCCTTTATTTATAAGGACAACAAGAGGCTGTGTTGAAAAATATTTCTTTGTCGAGCGCGATGTATCTTTATACCCGTCCCTATCGACAGTACTTACAATAATCTCATCATCAAGGAACAAATCAGCTATATAAATGGCATTATTTAAAAGACCGCCTGTATTGGCTCTAAGGTCAATAATAATCCCCTCTTTATCTTTAAATTTAGTCATTATATCTTTAAATTCGGTACCGACATTACGTCCCATAAAAGAACTTAATCTTATATAGCCTATTCTGTCATCAATTTTAACATTTTCAGGCATTTTAACGGAGATTGATTTTATTTCAATTTCATCTCTGACTACTTTATAAACTTTGTTTGGAACTCCTTTTCGTTTAATCAAAAGTTCAACTGTTGTGCCTTTTTTGCCTCTGATTTTATCGGCGGCTTTATCAATAGTCATATCTTTAGTAGAAATACCGTCAATTGAAAGTATTTCATCTTCGGCAAGCAACCCTGCCTTTTCCCCGGGGGTATCTTCTATTGGGGATATTATTAAGATTTTTCCGTCACGAAGTCCGATTTGAATACCAATACCAAACAAAGAACCTTTAATTGCATTTTTCTCTTCTTCAAATTCTTTCGGGGGTACAAATCTTGTATACCTGTCATTTAAACTTGCAATCATAGTATCAATAGCGACATAAGCATCCTCGGGAGTCTTAATTTTATCGTCATATTTATGTCTCCACCTTGTCCAATCCTGCCCGTTCTTTGTTTTGTCCAAATACTTGGTATTAACTATTTTCCATACGGAATCATATAATTCCGCATCGGATTGTGCCATAGCCGTATTGCTTCTGCAGCATGAAATGCTCACTATCATAAGTGACAACGCTATTAATGTTGAATTCTTAAAAAAATCTTTCACAACTCTCTCCTTATTACCTTTAATTATAATATAAAATTAAATATTTGTTTATTACCCCTTTTGGACTATAAGACTTTTTAAAATTAATAAAGTTTCATATATTAATTTTCTTTTACAATTATTTAAAATTAGCCGGTTCGTATGATTAATTACTGAGGATAAAAACTAAAATCTGCCCTAAGCTGATAAAAAAGGAGATAATTATGCATTATTTAGATATTGAACTTGACGGAATAAATGAAAAAGGCGAAAAAAAGAATTATAAATTATCCGATTTTAAAGGTGAAAATGTTATTTTATACTTTTATCCCGAGGATGATACCCCCGTTTGCACCGAAGAAGCTCACAGATTTCGCGATGCTATGGACAAATTAAAAAAATATGCACATGTTATAGGTGTAAGTGCGAATGATATTAAAGACCACCTTGAATTTCAAGCCAAGCACAACTTAAATTTCATACTTTTATCGGATAAATTAAATAAGTTAAAAGAAGCATTTAAAGACCACAATAAAGATATAAATAATATTCAAAGAACAACATTTATTTTAGATAAAGACGGAAACATCATAAAAATATGGGAAAAAGTTGATGTTGATGAACATATTGAAGAAATATCGGACTACTTTGAAAAAAACAATTTGTAGACTTAAAAATCAAATCTCTTTAATATATGATTTTATACATGATAAAAAGACGGTGCTAAAGAATTTCTTGAAAATATAAGAAATGAATACAATATAAAAATGCATTAAAAATGTATAAAAGTATAAACATAAAAGAAGCAAAAAAAATATTAGAAAATATCATACAAACATCCGGAAATGAAAAAACAAATGAATTAATACTAATTTTATGTTTTTTATATCATAATGCAGAATTACAGGAAAATTCAAATAAATGGATAAAAAGTATAGAAAATAAATTTATTTTGCCTCAAGATATTATTAATAGTGATAAATTTAATATTTTTTATCCTGCCGAAAACACAAGAAGTAAAAACTACAGATATTATATTAATAGTTTGGGAATAATGGCAGTTGTAAAAACAAATGGAGAATATATAAAAAAATATAATTACAAAGAAAAAACATGTGACTGCCATATAATTCCAATTAATAATAATGGCTGTTTAGACGGAGAGAAATTTAATAAAAATTCTCAACTGCCATTTTATATAGGTAATTTATCAATATATAAACAAATAATAAAAACAGAATTATATAAACACGAAAAAAATTATATTGCACACCATATAATATGCAATTGTCCAAATGATAAAACACAAAAAAATGACGCACGGGATAACAGAACAGATAATATTATCGAAATACCAAAACATATACATCAATATGCCCACAAAAAGTTGGACAAAAATGAAAAAAAAGAAGCAGAAAATTTATATAATAAATATAAAGAAACATTATAAAACTATATTTATTTAGAATAAGTTTCTCAAAATTTTTAAAAATTCCTCACAATTTCGTTTCACTCCGCAAGGCTCACTCGCTTCGCTATTGTTCAGCGGTTCGCTTTGTATCGCTTTCGCTCGTTCTCGCATCTTTTTCCCAAAAACTTTCAACAAAAAAAGGCTTTCACCATCTTTTTAAATGGCGGGACCGACGAGGCTCGAACTCGCGACCTTCTGCGTGACAGGCAGACACTCTAACCAAACTGAGCTACGATCCCAACGCAATTTATTATATGCGAAGCAAAAAAAAAATGCAACAATTCAATTTTATTTATAATATAATAAACCTGTAACATTTTTACGAGGCAATATTATGAATAAATACTTACTTGAAATAGGCACGGAAGAATTAGCATATAAGTTTATTCCGTCAGCTATGGAACAATTAAAGACAGAATTTGCAAAATCACTTGACGAAAATGAAATAAAATATTCCGATATAAAAACGTACGCCACTCCGCGCAGATTAGCGGTAATTATAGACGGTCTGCCCGAAAAGCAGGACGATGTCGAAAAGAATATTAAAGGACCTATTGCCAATATTGCTTATGATGAAAATAATAATTTAACTAAAGCTGCTTTAGGTTTTGCCTCCAAAAATAATGTTAAGCCAGAAAATTTGTATTTAAAAGATAATTATATTTGGGCAAAAATTGAACAAACAGGGAAACAAACAAAGGAGATTTTAAAATCAATTGCACCGGAGATTATATCTAAACTCAAAGGAACACACTTTATGCGCTGGGCGGATTTGGATATTAAATTTCAACGCCCCATTAGGTGGATTGTCTCCTTGTTAAACAATGAAATAATTGAATTTGAATATGCAAATATTAAATCATCAAATATTTCACGCGGACATAGGTTTTCTAAATCCGAAGTAAAAATTGATTCACCTGGCAATTATCTTGAAACACTTGAAAAAGTAAACGTAATAGCCGATGTTGATAAAAGGAAAGAAACTATTATAAGACTTGCAAAAGAAAAAGCCCAAGAAATTAATGCCGAAATAGCAATAGACGAAGACTTATTAGATGAAGTAACGTACATTACGGAATGGCCAATTCCTGTTATATGTTCGTTTGAAGAAAAATATCTTCAAATCCCCGAAAAAGTTGCCGTAACGGTTATGGCTGTTCATCAACGTTATTTCCCTTTATATAAAGACGGGAAATTATTAAATAAATTCATTACAATAAGCAATTATGTAGGGAATACATTTGAGAATATACAAGCGGGGAACGAAAGAGTTGTAAAAGCACGACTGGAAGATGCCGTATTTTTTGTTCATGAAGACACTCAAAAACCGTTAATTTCTTACCTTGAAGATTTAAAAGGAGTTACATTTCAAAAGGGATTTGGTTCTGTTTATGATAAAACGCAAAGAATAATAACATTATCAAAATCAATAGCAAAGGCATTAAATGCAGACTCTGTTCAAATTGAAAGGTGTGCTTTATTATGCAAAGCTGATTTAGTAACAAAACTTGTGTTTGAATTTACCGAACTTCAAGGCTATATTGGCGCTGATTATGCGCTGAGAAGCGGTGAAACAAAAGAAGTTTCTCAAGGCATAATGGAACATTATTTTCCGTTAAATGCCGATTCACAATTGGCTCAAGGCATTGAAGGTCAAGTAGTCGGTATTGCCGACAAATTGGATACTGTTGTTACCGTATTTGCCGACGGAAAAAAAATATCAGGTTCTCAAGATCCGCTGGGCGTAAGACGTGCAACACTAGGCATTCTTAAAACCGTATTACAAAAAGAATTAAAAATAAATCTTTCTGATTTAATAAAACAAACAATAGACATACTTCCCGTCAATGTTGAAAATAAAGAAACTTTATATAAAAATATTAAAGAATTTTTTGAACAGAGACTCATTATTTTACTTTCCGATAAGTATAAACATGACGTTTTAGAGGCCTGTATAAATGAAAAAGATGTTTTATCGGATTTACAGGATTTTTTATTAAGGTTGAATGTAGTTACCGATATAATAAAACAAAGTGATTATGCTAAGTTTCACGAGAGCATAAACAGAATAATAAGAATAATAAAAAATGAAAATCTGTTTGGAAGTGTGAATAATTCACTATTAAATAACGAAAGCGAAATGTTATTATGGAAAAACGCTTCCGCTATTGATGAACAAAATTTATCATATAATAATTTAGAAGAAAAATTAACCGAGCTTATTCCTTACATATCAGACTTTTTTGAAAAGGTGCTTGTAATGGATAAGGACGAGAAAATAAAACAAAACAGAATAAATCTTTTAAATACAATAAAACAAAAGTTCGCAAAAATAGCAGATTTTAGCAAAATTGTGTATTAAAATATTAAAAGTTTTCAATCATTGCTTTTATATTAGGATTTGAAATTTTAGATAATGCAAAATTTTTATCTGCTTCATCAAGTGCATTTAATTGTTTTAAAGAGTTAGCAGCTTCATATATAATTATCTCATCATCAGAATTTAAAAGGTTTTTAACACCCGAAACGGCACTTGTTATTTTTAGTTCGGATATAACAGGTAAAACCGATAAAATATCCGATTGGGATTTATTGAGCTGATTAACTGTCAATTCTTTTTGAGCATTCCAAAAGTCGCTGTTTTGAGATTGAAGTAATTTTAATACAGCATTAATTTCGTACTTTGTATCTTTATCTTCATCAAATACGTATTCTTGATTTTCACAAAACATTTTGAATTTAATTAATGACTTTAATAAAACATTAGCAATTTTTGAAGAAAATTCATTATCAGTTTTATTTTTATTAATTAAGATTTCAAGACAATCATACATTTCAAACTGGAAGATATCAGATAATGGTAAAATTTCACCAAACCCCGAAAGAATATTATCAATAATATCAAGCGCATCAAATAAATCAGATGATAATAAAGACTTTAAACTTACACAATACGGTATTTGTCCTGCAATATTTTCAGCCATTTTAGAAATTTTCATTATTTTTATTATTTCTTTCAACGGATAATTTTTGTTATATGCGGTGAAGAATTTTACGGCTTTTAAACGCTCGAAATCATCATTAGAAGACAAAAGGCTTAAAGCAATATCATAAGAAATATCATCCTGCATTTGTCCTAAAGCCTCAGCAGAATTAAACGCAAGATTTTCTTCATCACATAATGAATATTTACTAAGGGCTTCTAAAGCAACAGTATCGGGAATATAAGAAAAATACTTTGCCGCGTATGTTTTTTGAGCTGTTGTACCGTTTTCTAATATTTCAAAAATATCATCCGTTAAATCCTGATTGGCATGCTTAGCTAAAATAGAAGCAAATAAATCATCATAATCAGTTGAATAAATTTCAAAAAATTTTATTAAATTTGTATAATTTTCCTTGTTTATTACCTTTTCAATACGTTTAGCAACATTATTTTTTACAAAGTCAAATAAATAATCAGATTTATCAATAAGTTTTTTAAATAAATCAATGCAAGCTGAATTTACAAGAAACTCGGCAGCTTGCTGAGCTTTTAACTCATCTTTGCCTGTTAAATTTTTAAAGTATAAATCTATATTTTCCATACAGTTATTATAATGTTAATAATGTAGTTTTACAACAAAAAACCCCCGATAATAATCGGAGGATTTTTGTTTTTTAAAGATTTAAAAAATTATTCTTGTATTGTAGTAGTTTCGGTAGTTTCCGAACCGTCACTTGAAGTTGTAGTTATTGTTCTTGTTGTAGTTGTAGTTTGATTAACATAATCATTGTATAAACTGCAATCAACTTTTAATTCAATAAATACATCTTCATTAGCTCTTGCTTTGTAGTTAACACCGGGGGTTAAGAAACCTGCCAGTAAACCGACACCTGCACCTGTCGGGAAGCCGATAGCCATACCGTCACCGGATCTCCCTTCAGACTCACCAACAGGAAGTCCGATAGCAGCACCACCGATAGCAGCACCTGCTACTGTATATTCTAACGGTTTAAGCCATTTATTTTCGGTTAATACACCTTCATCATTATTTAAAACTCTGGCAATAAAGGGATATTCATGCCCGTTAGGGAATACCATTTTAGTAAAGTGTAAATATACTTCAGAGTTTTTATTTATCCATCTTTTATCTCTTAACTCTGCAATAGTTGCATATAATTTTGTATTTGCCGGAATAATTAAAGTACCCTCAAGAGTTCTGACATCTTTCTTGAAATAGAAAGGAATAACATCGCCTATTTGATGTTTTGTAGAATTAAACGGTTCAACAAAAGAAACTTTAAATACGTTTTTAGCTAAAATAATTCTTCTCAAATTTGTAATGGAAACCCTGTCAACAACCGCACGTTTATAATTATCAAGGTGTTCTACGGAAAGAACATATTCTTGCGGTTCTTGTGCAACTTGTTCTTCAGCCGGTTCAGTTGCCTTTTTATCATCAACAACCAAATCCAAAGCTTTCATTAATCTTGCAAGAAGAACAGCCGCTTCAGCTCTGTTTAACTCTCTGTTAGGATTTAATTCTGTTTCTAAAGGCCAATTAACATACAAACCATATTTAATTGCTTTAGAAAACGGAAGAACACCCCAATCAGGAATTTGATTTGCATCAGCAAATTGACTTAATACCGAGGTATCAACTTCTGTATCTTTAGTAATATGACTCATAATAGAAGCTGTTTCAACCTTAGTAATAAATCTTTGAGGTTTAAATTCTCCGTCAGTATAACCGTAAATCAAACCAAATTGATCGGATCTTGCAATATGTTCATATCCGTAAGTAGCTTCAGTAACGTCAGAATATGCAGGTGTTGCAGTAATAGGAGCTTGACTTAATCCTAAAGCTCTTAATAACCAAGCAGTCCACTCAACTCTGGGAACTTTTTCCAACGGGCGATATGTTCTATCACCATAAATCGGAACAATTTGTTTTGTTACCACATCTTCAATTTCTTCTGCAGCCCAGTAATCATCAGGTACATCCGAGTAATCTTTAGCAAGGGCGCAAGAAAAACCTGTAAGCAGCATAGTTATACTCAACATAATTGCCGCTAAATTCTTTCTAATGTTCATTTTTACCTCACTTAAACTGTTTATTAAATTTAATACTTATTCCAAATCTACCAAAATTATATGTTAAAACATTTAATATGGCAACAAAACTAATTTTAATAATGTAGAAAAATTAAACTTTTATATAAAAGGTATACACGATTTTTACAATAAGTTATAATATACTATAAAAGGGTTTTAATAAATAACTATACAGGGAATTTATTTTAATAAAAGGAGAGTAAATATGTCAAAAGCTAAAAAATTTATATTAAGTAGTGTATTATTATGCTCATTATTCTGTGTGTACACAATTAATGAAGTATCTGCTGATATAAATAATTCACAAGATAGAGAAAAAAAATGTTTATCCGTTGTTTATGAAGATAATGAAAACATAAATGAAGCAATAGAATCATATTTAAATTCTGCTAGAATAGGATATCAAAGCGGAAATCCGCTAGCCAGTATAGAGTCTTTAATTAAAGCCGAAAATTTATTAAAGAATGTACCCGCAAATAAAGACTTACAAAACAGTTACAATATTGAATTAAGTAATTTTTACTCAAAATATGAGCAATTTGAAAATGCATTAAATGCCTTTAATGATGTTACTACAAATGATATTAGTCAAAAAATCTTTTTAGCCAGACAAAAAGCCTGGTATTACAATTCTCTTAAAAAATTCAGTGATGCAAAAAAAGAATTAGAAATTTTACAAAATTTAACAATCAAAGAACTCGGTTCCAAGCCAAGTGATTTATTCTATTATTACATAGATTATTCATATTACCTTTTAGACAGCTGCCAATTTGATGAATTTGTTCAAATTAAAGATAAATTACAATCTCTATTATCACAAATCTCGGCAGGAGAAGAACACGTAAGGGATGAAATTGATTTAAATCAGTTATTAATTACTTATTACATTAGTAAGAATATGCAAGATAAAGCATTGGAAGTATTAAATACAAATGCTAAACTTGCTGAAGCTAACAGTATTGATTATAAAGACAATACTACGCATTACTATAAAGATTATTATTATTCAATAAAGGATTTTAAATCAGTAAAAAAAATAATTGATGAAGAAGCTGCAAAAATAAAAAAATTAAGCAGCAATGATAATATAAATTTAATGTACAGTTATAACAATTATATAAATTATTACAATAATCTTTCCGCAAATAAAAGAAGTGAAAAATACGCAGCAAAAATGGTAAAATTGGTAGAGCCATACAAAAATATAATCCCCATAAAATATGCTAATACCTTGAAAAAAGCTGCTCGAGTAAAAAACGACAGAGGAGAAAATGAAGAAGCACTAAGATATATAAATGAAGCTGAAAGATATTATGCAAAAGCTACATCTCAAAATTCATATCCATATTACGATACAAATAAAACAAAAGGTGAGATATACTCAAATATGGGTAAATTTGATGAGGCACTGGAATATTATATAAAAGCTGAAAATATATTAAAGAATTTACAAGGTTCTTATTTTACAAAAGAATCCTATGAAATTAAACAAAATATAGCTTCTATTTATGCAAATAAAAATGATTATAATAATGCGATACAAGAAATTAACAATGCTATAAAAACTGCGGAAAAAATATTTAACAAAAACAATGTTGAAGTACAGAAATTAATTTCAGACAAAATAAATATTCTAAATAGGTTTGAAAAAAATAAAGAGGCAGAAGAAGCGTTAAATCAAATATCTGAAGTTGTAGATAATAACAAAATGGAAGGGTATGATTATGATTTCTGCTATGAATATTACACAACAATGATATACAGAAACATTAAAGGAAATAATAAAGATAAAGCACTTAATTATCTGCAAAAAGCCGAAAAATATGCAACAAATAAATACCAAAAGAAAGAAATTAAAAATTTAAAAACTCAGATAACAAAAAACTAAAATTAAAAGAGGATAAGTATTTAATATACTTATCCTCTTTTTAACTGGGCATGAAGAGACTCGAACTCCCACGCTTACGCACCAGTTCCTAAGACTGGCGTGTCTACCATTCCACCACATGCCCTGGAACAATAGAAACTGAACTTGGGGGGATTCGAACCCCCGACCAATTGATTAAGAGTCAACTGCTCTACCAGCTGAGCTACAAGTCCGAATATAAAAATTATAATATAAACAAAAAATTTGTATACAATAATAATTAATATTGCAATAAAAAAATTATTATTATATAATTAACTCGATTAGTTTAGTTTTACATTTAAAAAATGGAGAAAAAAATGAAAAAGATTCTAGCTATGTTTGCTGTACTTTTCATGATGGGGGCTCTAAATGCAAATGCAGAAGTCTATAGTGACGTACCTGCAGATTATTGGGCTAACACAGAAATTACAGCTGTTGTAAATGACGGTATATTACCGCTTCAAGGTAGTGCATTCTTACCTGAACAAGATGTTTCAAGATCAGATTTTAACTCTGCTCTCTTAAGAACATTAGGTCACAGAAAAGGCATATCAGGTGAAACAAATCCGTTTTCTGATGTAGATACTTCAAGAACAGATTATACTGATATCTTGTTATCTTCAAAATTGGGCTTAATATACGGATATAATGACGGAACATTTAAGCCTGACAGAATTATGACAAGAACTGAAGCAGCTTCCGTTATAAGCCATATCACCAAAGATTACAAAGGCAGCTTAAAATCATTAAACGCTTTTGAAGATAAAGCTGACATTCCTGCTTGGGGTACACGCCAATTTGCAAAAACCATTGATTTAGGCGTTTATGTTGCTTATCCTGATGCAAATGAATTATTGCCTAACAAAAACTTAAACAGAGCTGAAGCTGCAGTTTTATTGTATAAATTAAAACAACAAATTGATTCCGTAAAAGATCAATATAAGAGCAAAGAATCATTACTTTCAACTGAACACTTAAATGTAACAAAAAAAGCTGAAGTAAATGAAGTTCAAGTTACAAATTTAAGAAAAATTGTTTTAGCTGATAATATTATTAAAGGTTACTTCTCAACATACTTCTCATCAAAAGATGCAGCAGTTGGTGATACAGTAACATTTAAAGCAAAATATGACGTATATACAGAAGAAGGTACATTGGTAATTCCTGAAGGAACTACAATGAAATCTACAATTACATCAATAGAACCCAAAAAATGGTGGAATAAAAATGATAAAGTAACTGTAGAATTTGAATCAATGACACTTCCTTCCGGTGTTACAACACCATTCTGTGCTGAAGTATTAAATCATAACGGTGTATTAACAGAAAACAGATGGGTAAAACCGTTAGAATATACAGCTGGCGGTGCTATATTAGGCGGCGGTATCGGTGTTGGTGCAGGTGCTGCTAAACATCACGGACATCGTCATTATGGTGAAGGTGTTGCAATTGGTGCTCCTGTTGGTGGTGCTTTCGGTTTAATTACCGGTTTAACAACTCCGGGCAGAACATATAAAGCTAATGACGGCGAATATGTTTGGTTAAAATTAACTCAAGATTTATCAGTACCTAACTAGTTTAGAGACTTGATATTCGGAAAACTGCTTGATTTAAATCAAGCAGTTTTTTTATACTTGAAATCATAATTTTTTCTTGTTAAAATTTAATCAAATATAATATAAAAATAAAGGTGGTGAAAAATAAATGCCGGAAGTACGAGTTGGTGACAACGAGAGTATTGAAAGTGCTTTAAAAAGATTTAAAAAGAAAATACAAAAAGCCGGAATACTTTCTGAAATTAAACGCCGCGAACGTTATGAAAAACCCAGTATAAAGAAAAAACGTAAATCAGAAGCTGCTCGCAAAAGACGTGTATAATAAAGGAAAAGAGAACTTAACAGTTCTCTTTTTTAATCTTTAAGAAAAAGCCCAAATCGTTGAAAGAAATTTATAATTTTTTGAATAAAACCGATTTTAACAGGAACGGTTTCTTGTGCCGGCGGAAGTTCTAAAGGTTTAGACTGAATAATTTTTGGGTTAGAAAGTTTTTGTTCAATTAATGATTTAATTATATCAATCCCATAAGGTACTTCTTCTTTAACAGGTTTATATCGAAACGTTTCAATATGCTCCGGCAAGTAAATAACATCAGGTTTTAAAGTAGCTAATCCGTTAGCCGGCTGAGAATCAAAACTAACAGTCGGTATTGAATCTACATGAGGAGGTAATGCTTTTATTCCATTTGAAGCAGTTGGCGTAATAGTCTCCTGATATTTAGAAATCATCATTTCTTTAATACTCTGGGGCAGATAATCGGAATATGCAAGTTGTTTGTTTTTAATATAAGCATCAACCATTGATTTTAATTCAGAATTAATTGCACTATTTCCCGAATTCGAAACTTGAGATTCAGTTGAACTGCTAACTATAGATGATACAGGATTATCTTTCGGTGTTGAAACCGACTGCGGAACAACATCTTCCAGAGGTTGTGGTAATGTTTTTATTTCATGCACAACAGGAGGTTTTACAATTCCAAACAATGATGATATTTTATTTGATGCAGTCTTAAATCCATTAACAAGATTAGCGGGTAAATCTTTTATACATTTTAATATAGCACTGCCAAATGACATATCCTTAGCATTAGCGACCTTTGCAGCTTTAAGTGCACTTTTTGCACCAAGTGCAGAAACGCCCACTGTAAATGTACCGGAACCCATATCTTGCCATGCTTGTCTTGCTTCGTCATCGGTTTTTGCTTTAATCTGTCTATAAATACCTTTTCCAATTTGGAAAGCACCGCCTAATAAACCTGCTGCAACCATAACAGGAGCAGCTGCTCCACCGGTCAATGCTATTAACCCGCCTGCAGCCACTGCTGACAGTGCTGTCAGTGCTATATTTTTAGGTGAAGAAAACATTGTTTTTATAGGTCTTATAATACCCTTGCCAAAATTAATTACTTTTTCTTTTAAACTAATTTTACCGTCATTATCCGATATTTTTTCAACTTTATTAAAGCTGTCGTTTGATTTTGATTCTAAATCCCTAACAGCCTGAATTCCATAATGGCTTGCAATACCTTCTTTCATTTTTGCAAGTACTATACTATCATTTTTTGCTAAATTTTTATTAGTATAATAATTGTATACCATATATTTAATAAAAATTTTATTTTGAAAAAAATTTACCATTATGTTAAATTTTTTTAATTATTAATATTATGGTTTACCGTAAACTGTAAGAAATTTCCTATTAAATTTTCATTCCAAACTTGAACTTTTTCAGGAACATTTAAGACACATGGAGTAAAATTCCAAATATACATAATACCGGCTTTAACAATAAAATCCGTAACTTCTTGTGCATATTGCCTCGGTACGGTTAAAATTACAATTTTAACATTTTGTTTGTCTGCCATTTCAGCAATTTTATCAATATCATAAACTTTCTTACCGTTAATCATAGTTCCGATTTTTAAGAAGCTGTTATCAAACAATGCGGAAATATTAAATCCGTACGCTTCAAAATTATCATATTTCGCAAGCGCCATGCCAAGATTTCCCGCTCCAACGATATAAGCAGTTTTAACATTTTTAAATTTTAAAGTTTTTTCAATTAGATTTTTTAACTCTTCAGTTTTATACCCGACCTTACATTTCCCTTTGTAATTTAATAGCGCAATGTCTTTCCTTACTTGAGTATTATCAACATGTAATAATTCTGCAATTTGAGGACTTGAAACGTATTCAATATTTTTTTCTATGTAATCGGTCAAAATACTGTGATAAAGAGTTAGTCTGTTAATAACTTTATCTGAAATTAATTTTTTCACAAATATTCCTCAAAAAATGAGAGGAACTTTTTAGTTCCTCTCATTTATAATTAATTTAAACAATACCCTTGTAAGCATCAAGATAAATTTTCTTAATGTCAGACATTAAAGGATAAACAGGGTTAGCACCCGTGCATTGGTCATCGAATGCCAATTCAACCAGTTCATCGAGATTAGCCATAAATGTCTTTTCATCAACACCAAAATCTTTAATAGAGTTTGGAAGATTGATTTTCTTCATTAATTTATCAACGGCTTTAATAAGGAGTTCAACCTTTTCGTCGTCGTTTTTACCGCCCAAACCAAGTTCATCAGCTACTTGACCGTATCTGGTTTTAGCACATGGGAACTTGTACTGCGGGAATGTAGCTTGTTTTTTAGGTGCATCAGAAGCGTTATATTTAATAACCTGTCTGATTAATAAAGCGTTAGCTACACCGTGGGGAACATGATACATAGCCCCTAGTTTATGAGCCATTGAGTGGCAAACACCCAAGAATGAATTAGCAAATGCCATACCTGCAATAGTTGCGGCATAGTGCATTTTTTCTCTTGCTATAGGATCATTAGCACCCTCATTGTATGAGCGTTCTAAGTATCTGAATACTAATTTTGTTGCTTCAAGAGCATTTGAATTAGTAAAGTTTGTTGCCATACTGGAAACATAAGCCTCTAAAGCGTGAACTAATGCGTCAATACCTGATGCTGAGGTTAAACCTTTTGGCATTCCGTCAACAAAGTTCGGGTCTACAATTGCCATATTAGGTGTCAAAGCATAATCTGCTATTGCATATTTTACGTGAGTTTCATCGTCTGTAATAATAGCAAAAGGAGTAACTTCAGAACCCGTACCTGATGTTGTAGGAATAGCAACCATTGTAGCTTTTTTACCAAGTTCGGGTATTGAGCATATTCTCTTTCTTATATCCATAAATCTCATTGAAATATCAGAGAAGTTTGTATCAGGCTGTTCATACATCAGCCATAATATTTTAGCGGCATCCATAGGAGAACCTCCGCCCAGTGCAATAATAACATCCGGTTCAAAAGGTCTTAATATAGATATTGCTTGATTAATTGTAGATAATGTAGGATCGGGTTTTACATCAAAGAATACTTCATGCTCAATTCCGATTTCATCCAATACTTTAGTAATAGTATCAACCGCACCGGAATTAAATAAAAATCTGTCGGTAACAATAAATGCACGTTTTTTACCTG
>CANPWQ010000028.1 GCA_947584965.1 Candidatus Gastranaerophilales bacterium
TGTAATTACATATTATATCACATTTTAAAAAAAAGAAAAGGGATTTTAAATAATACCATAAAATAGCCGTTTGGGCATAAAATAAAAAGCAAGTGTAAATTTTCATAAAGTGTGATAAAATAAACATAGAGTTTAAGGAAATTAAAATGAGCGGAGAACACTGGGCAGGATACATAGGTACATTACATGTACACTGGGATACATTAATAACAATGTGGTGTGCAATGCTTTTTGTTATTCTGCTTGCGTTTATATTAACAAGAAAACTGGAAATAATCCCAAGCAGAGTGCAGAGTGTTGCAGAGAGTATAATGAAATTTTTTACGGGTAGTGTTTCCGATATTGAAAACGGTGAAAAACATATTCCGCTTGTAGGTTCACTGTTTTTATTTATACTTTTTGCAAATTTAATGGGACAATTACCGTTAAAATTAATACATTTAAAATCGGGAGAATTTGCTTCGCCTACGAATGATATCAATATGACAGCTGCTATGGCGGTACTGGTTTTATTTTATTACTTATATCAGGGATTTAAGAAAAAAGGTATACACGCAATCTGGCATGGATTTTCTTTCGCGGGGATTATAACCATGCTTGTTGATTTGCTTGAAATGATAACAAGACCTTTAAGTTTATCTTTAAGGCTTTTTGCAAATATATTCGCGGGAGAAATACTTGTATCAGCGCTATTGGGAATAATGGCAGTCGGACTGCCGATACCTGCAATGTTTTTTGAAATATTTGTAGCATTTATACAGGCATTTGTATTTATGATGTTATCCATAGCGTATATATCAACATCAGTATCGGAAGAACATTAGAGAAAAGGAGATAATAATGGAAGAAGTAAAAGCGATTTCGGATTTAGCACAGCTTGGTGCGGGGTTAGGTATAGGGCTTGCCGCTTTGGGTGTTGGCTTAGGTATCGGTATAGGTTTAAAAGGATTATTGGAATCTATTGCAAGACAGCCTGAAATGGCAGGAAAAGCATTTATTAACTTCTTGGTTGGTGCTGCTTTAGCTGAAGCATGCGCGTTATATGCTTTAGTTGTTTCATTTAAACTTTTGGGTATGTTTTAACAGAGGCGTAAAATGGAGTTCGACGCAACATTTATAATAGCTGCAATCAGCTTTGTTATTTTCGTTTTTATTATGAACAAAATTTTTTATGCGCCTGTATTGAATATAATGAAAGCAAGACAGGATTTTGTGGAAGAAAATTTTGAATGTGCAATGAAAACAAAAGAACAAACAAAAATGCGTGTTGAATACCGCGAGGGAGAACTTGAAAAATCACGCGAAGAAGCCCGCAGTAAAATTGCAATGCACTCACAAGAGTTAAAAACAGAGCGTTCAAAACAAATATCCGAATATAAAAATGAACTGTATTCCAATATTTCGCGCGAACGTGATAACTTAAAAAATTCTGCCATAGAGGCAAAAGAAGTTTTAAAAGATTCCGTTGTTAATATTGCAAAAGAAATCTCGCAAAAACTTTTAGGCGACAGCATAAATGAAGATATGATTAACAGCTCCAAGATAGAAGAATAAAAATGACAGACATTATTCAAACATTAATACAAACAAATTCACTTAATTTTATTATCGTTCTGGCGGTATTAATATTTATACTGTCAAAATTAAACATAAATGAAAAAATTAATAAACTGCGCGATGATATAAAATCCTACGTTGATAATTCAACTTCGGAAAAAGCCCTTGCACAAAAAGAACTTGAAGAAACGGAAGAAAAAATAAAACATCTGCCCGAGGAAACAAAACTAATTGAAACAAGTGCGGAGAATAATATTAAAGGGCTTGAGCAGAAAATCAAAAAAGAAATAGAAGACAAGAAAAACGATATAAAAACTTCTGCGGACAGAATATTAAATTTGGAAATCAAACAGTTTAAAGCAAAATTAACATCAATATTATCCGAAAAGTCAGTAATACTTGCAAAAGATAATGCGATAGAACAGTTAAAAAACAATCGTGAACTTCATAATAAATACATAGATGAAGCAATAGAAGAAATAGGCAGGGTAAGTCTATGAAAGCGGGAGATATAAAAAATCTTAAAATAGCGAGAAAATACGCAGACGCAATATATATGTCGGCAAAAGAAGCAAATATTGAAGAAAAAGTGCTGTCTGATTTAATTTTTACATTGGAAACATTATCTTTAAACAAAGAGTTGTCTGATTTCTTATTGAGTCCTCTTATAAAAACGGAAGATAAAAAAGATGTAATTCAAAAATTGTTTAGTCCTCATACTGATAAAATAACAACGGACTTTTTAAATTTGCTCGCTGAAGCACAAAGACTCGATGCTTTAAGTGAAATAGTAAATAAATACAAAGACAAATTAAATGAAGCAAAAAATATAGAAAAACCGCTTGTAATTTCGGCTGTTGAGTTAAATGAGAGTCAAAAAGAGCAGATAAAATTAAAACTGCAAGATAAGTTAAATAAAACAATAGAACCTGAATTTATTACGGATGAAGCTATTATCGGCGGATTAATTGTGGAAATCAAAGACAGAACAATTGATTGCAGTTTAAAAACAAAATTTGAAAATATGAGAAAAGAATTAATAAAAGGAAACTAAAATGACAGTAATAAATCCCGATGAAATAACATCAATAATAAAAGAGAAACTTCAAAATTATGAAACAAAACTTGAGGTAAAAAATGTCGGTGTTGTAATAGAGGTAGCGGATGGTATATCAAGAATATACGGGCTTAGCAATGCAATGTCATCAGAACTTGTAGAGTTTGAGGACGGCAAAGGAACTCTCGGTATAGTGTTAAACCTCGAGGAAGATAATGTCGGGGTTGTAATATTAGGTGATTATACTCATATAAAAGAGGGAATGAGCGTAAAAACCACGGGAAGAATAGCATCAGTCCCCGTAGGTTACGGTTTATTGGGCAGAATAATTGACCCGACGGGTGCGCCTGTTGACGGCAGAGGTGATATCAACTATGAAAAAACAAGACCGATAGAGCGTGTAGCCCCCGGGATTGTTACGAGGAAATCCGTATGCGAACCATTGCAGACAGGTTTAACAGCAATAGATGCACTTACTCCGATAGGAAGAGGGCAAAGAGAACTTATAATCGGCGACCGTCAAACGGGTAAAACAGCTATTGCTATTGATACAATAATAAACCAAAAAGGGAAAGACGTAATTTGTATATATGTTGCGATAGGGCAAAAAACATCAACAGTGGCTCAATTAGCGAAGACGTTGGAAAATTACGGAGCGATGGAATATTCAATTATAGTTTCGGCTCCCGCAAATGAATCTGCCCCGACTCAATATATAGCGCCATTTGCAGGCTGTGCTATTGCGGAAGAATTTATGGAGCAAGGCAAATCCGTATTAATAATATATGATGATTTATCAAAGCACGCACAGGCTTACCGAGCAATGAGCTTGTTATTAAAACGCCCCTCGGGGCGTGAAGCATACCCCGGTGATGTATTTTATTTGCATTCAAGACTGCTTGAGCGTGCCTGCAAATTAAATGACGAACTCGGAGGAGGAAGCATAACTGCATTACCGATAATAGAAACGCAGGCGGGTGACGTATCCGCTTATATTCCGACAAACGTAATATCAATAACTGACGGGCAGATATTCTTGGAATCGGGATTGTTTAACGCAGGCACAAGACCTGCTATAAATGCGGGTATATCGGTATCACGTGTTGGCGGAGCTGCTCAAACAAAAGGTATTAAGCAGGTTGCGGGAAAATTAAGACTTGACTTGGCTCAATTTAGAGAACTTGAAGCATTTGCTCAGTTTGCAAGCGACCTTGATAAAGCTACCAAAGACCAGTTAACCCGCGGGCAAAAATTAACGGAAGTTTTAAAACAGCCTCAATATTCCCCTTTAAGTGTTGCACAGCAGATTAGTATTCTATTCGCCGCTAATGAGGGATTGCTTGATGATGTTGAAAATTCAAAAATAAAAGATTTCAAACTTGGCTGGTTTGATTATTTCGATTCAAATATGACCGAATTATCACAAAAACTCAGTAGCGGAGATAAACTATCTGATGAAGATAAAACTCTTTTAACGGATAAATTAAATCATTACAAAACTAATTTCTTTACATAGGGTAAAAAATGGCTAATTTAAAAAAGATAAGAACGAGAATAAATTCAATAGTAAGCACGCAGAAGATAACGCGCGCAATGAAAATGGTTGCTTCCGCAAAGGTAAAGAAGTTTGAAAATAAAGTAAAGGCTTCAAGACCTTTTACTTATGAGCTTGAAAAAATGTTTTACAGACTGCTTCATTCAACAACCGAAATAGACGCTAAGGAAACTAATTTTAAAGAGCCATTAAATAATTATCCCGTATTATTGCAGGAAAGAGAGATAAAAACGGTCGGACTGCTCATAATGACTTCTAATAAGGGGTTATCAGGGGCTTTTAATGCGAATATAGTAAGATATACGATTAAAACAATTCAAGATTACGCAGAAAAAGGGATAAAATGCGAACTGTTCATTATCGGGCAAAAAGGATTTAATGCTTTAAAAAGATTGACGGATGATTATAATTTTACTATTGAGCAAAGTTATTTAACTTTTAGTGAAACACCTACATCATCGCAGGCAAGACTTGTTGCGGCGGATATGGCTCGTTCGTTTGTAAACGGCAATATTGATTCTATGGAGATAATAACAACAAGATTTAGAAATATGATGTCATATTCCGTTGAGAAATGGGATATTTTACCGCTTGATGAAATTCAAGAGGATTATACAAAAGAAGATGATACCGATATGGAAATAGAACCAAGTTTATCCAAGGTATTATCAGAGATAGTTCCTCTGTTTATATCAAGCATAATTTTTCAAGCAATGTTAGAATCAATAGCAAGTGAATTGGCTTCAAGGATGACAGCGATGTCCTCCGCATGCAATAATGCTGATGAGATGATACAAAAACTTACCGTTGAATACAACAAAGTTCGTCAAGCAATGATAACACAGGAAATAACTGAAATAACGGCAGGAAGTGCCTCTGTAAATAAATAACAAATATGAAAATAATAAAAAAAACATTAATCGGAATGGGAATAGGTGCTGCAGTTTTGATTGCGGGATATTACGGTGCATTGATTTCACTGCCTAAAATTGTTGACCTGAATAAATATAAAGACCAATTCTCTGCTCAAATAGAGCGCCAAACGGGGTTTAAAATTGATTGTGAGGATATATCTTTTATACGCAGTTTAACTCCATATTTAAAAATACACATGTATCATACAGTAGTTTTATATCCGAATGATGAAATATTTTTAAAATTAAAAGAGTCTGATTTAAAAGTAAAAATTCTTCCGCTGATTTTTAAACGCATTGAAATAAAAGACGCAAAACTCTCACGTCCGATAATAAATGTTACTTTATATAAGGATTTTTCAACTTCACTTGAAAGATATATTAATAAAGATGCAAAATTTAATACAAACGGATTTGAATTAAACGGTGCAATAACGGATACAATTTGTCAAAATTACAAAGTTAATATATCTGATGAAACAACGGGAAAAATATTTTATTTAGAGGGGGATGAGCTAAATTTAAAAGATATAAAAATTAATGAGCGGGCTCATTTGATATTAAAGGGCGCATTATATGAAAATAGTAATGATTATTTAAATTATGATTTAGATATTACTGCGCCTTTAAACAGTGAAAAACAACAGTTTAAATTCTCGCCGTTTAAAACAATATACGAATCTGAAATAAAAGGAAACATAACGGGTAAACTTCAGGTAAGTAAAACAGGTGCGCTTGACGGAAACCTTAATATTGATAATTTGTCATTAAAGGCAGAAGATATTATTTTAAAAGATAATTCCTTGAATATGGAATTCAAGGGAGAAGAAGCTCAAATAAAAGCATTGCTTCATACCTCTAAAAAAGATAAAGCTGATATATACGGCAAATTTAATTATGGCAAGAAAAAATATATTGATTTAAATACAAATGCAAAAAACATTAATTTAAAAAATTTATTTAAGATTTTATCTGCTTTGAGCGAAAGTTTAAATATTGATAATCCCGCAAAGGATTTAAAAATCAGCGGACTTTTGGATGCGGATTTCAGGGTAAATTCCGATTTTAAAAAATTAAAGTCCTCAGGCAGTGCCAAAATAATTAATGCTGATATATCACATGAAAAATTGCCGTATAAAATAACTCAAATTAATTCCGATATAAATATGGATAATAATAAAATTTATATTGAAAAAGCGCAGGCTTATGTAAATTCGACGCCTATAAATGTATTTGGGGACATAAGTGAAGATATGTCAATGAATATAACCGCAAAATCGGAAAATTTAGAGTTGAAAAATATAATTAAATTATTTGATTTGGAAAAAAATATTCCCGTAAAAATCCAAAGCGGAAAATTATCTTTTAAATCGGATATAAAAGGGGTAATAAATAAATCGGTTAAAGCTCAAACTACTGCCGAATTAGTAAATTTGAAGTTGTATGATGAAAAAAATAAACTGCCTCTTCATGTTGAAAATACTAATATAAATTTAAAAACCGAAAATGAAAAATATACAGGTGATGTAAAATTAATCGGTTTAAAAGCAAAAATAAATAAAAATGAAATTAAATCAAATGATTTTAACATTACTTTTGACTATAAAAAAATTCAAATACCAAAAAGCACAATACAATTATTAAATTCGCCCTTAGAAATAACGGGAGATATAATAAACTATACAAAAACCCCCGAAATAAAAGTAAACTTTAAAGGCGGAATACAATCGACAGATTTGGCGCAGGTTGTAGGTGAATATATAAAAGAGCCGCATAAGGCACTGGGAACTTTGCAAACACAAGGCAGTGTAACAGTTAAAGAAAACAAACCCGAAATCACAATATCTATGAGGGCAAATGCTCAAAATTATTTATCTTATGCAGTTATAAAAGAACTTTTAAATAAACCCTCACTGCTTAAAATAAATTTGGCATCTGATAAAGACAATATAACAATAAAAAATATAACTTTATTTGAGGATAATCCCTCAATAAAAAGTGAAGACAAATTAAAGAAAATAATAACTCTTTCTGGTAGTTTAAAAAACGGTGCAGAGCCTGTTATGCAGGATATAAAAATTCAAATCCCTAATACTTTAAGCGCTGCTACAAATTTCTTTGGCGGAGAAGAATTTACAATAAAAGCAGATATAACGGCGAATAATACTATAAAAAACCCTAAATTAAAAGGTGATATAAAATTATACAGCTATAATTTTAAAAAATATTTAACGGCAATAAAAAATGCCGATATAAATATAACTCCCGAAAATATAAGACTAATAGCACCCGATGTTAAAATAAATACATCCAAAATAAATTTACTTGCAGATATAAATCCTGATATAAAAAACATGATAACCGTAGAAAATATGCAGATGAACTGCGCAAATTTGGATGTAAATTCTTTATATACTCTTATAAATAAAGAAGCCTCACCCTTTGCGAAATCCGTCATAACCGTAAAAAAAGGAACGGCAACAATAAATAATTTTCAAGTTATGGATTTAAAAGCAAAAGATATAAGCAGTGATTTTACTGTTGAAAAAAATGTATTAAAAATAAGAAACATACTTTCAAGGGCATATAACGGAACAGTAAGCGGAAATATTAATTATGATATACCGCACAGCAGGCTTGAAATAATGTTAAAAGGGCAAAACGTAAGTTTAAAAGAATCCTTATACGACCTATGCAAGCTGAGTGATAATATAGCGGGAACATCGGATTTTGAAACATCGGTTTCATTGATGTTGGGTAATTATGAAAATGTAATAAAATCATTGAACGGAAAAGTTGATTTTAAGTCAAAAAACGGAAGAATGGGAACTCTTGGCAGGTTTGAATATTACTTAAACGCGCAAAATATTCTATACAGGGGATTATTAAATGCGACAATAAATCAAATAGCAAATGCACTCTCAAAAGATAATACTGCTCATTATCAAAGCGCGGAGGGAACATTAATCTTTCAAAACGGCTATTTGATAACCAACGGAATGAAAACAACCGGAAATAATATGAGCTTATATATAACAGGAAGAAATAATTTGCTTACAAATCTTGTAAATATTGATATATATGGCAGGATATCGGATGAAATAAAGCGAAAATTGGGTTCATTTGCAGATGTTTCAATATCAGAGTTAATTTCAGGCACTGCTTCTAAAAAACAAAATAATATATTAACGGTAAATAATGAGATAATAGAAAAAATACCTCCTTTATATAATCAGGGGGAAATAAAGACAAATACGTTTAAAGTAAATATATTCGGGAATATGAATTCATTAAATGCAATAAATTCATTTATGTGGATAGTTCCGAAAGATATGCCGATTGAAAATCAACAGGTACAAGATGAGGTGCTTCCCGATTTTTCGGATTTGTAATAAAAAGTTATTCTTCGATTATATCGGCGGTTTTGTAATCAGAGTGCTCTTCAATAGGGATTTGTATTTGGTTATTAACGGTAAAAGTAGTTTTAACGGGTTTAATGAATTGCTTGTTAAATTCTTCGGTTTTAGTATAATTAAATTCATTTTCCCATTTAGCAACAACAATTGTAGCAAGGCAATTGCCGATTAAATTAACGGTTGTTCTGCCCATATCAAGGATTTGGTCAATACCAAGCAGAATTGCGACACCGATAATAGGATATCCGAAGCCTGACAGTGTGCCGGCCAGAACAACAAGAGCCACTCTTGGTACACCTGCAATACCTTTACTGGTAAGCATTAAAGTTCCCATAATAAATAAAAGCTGAGTTGGGGCAAGCTCTATACCCACAATTTGCAGTGAAAAAAGCATCGCGAGAGCTAAATATAAAGTTGAGCCATCAAGGTTAAAAGTATAACCCGTAGGCATAACAAATCCTACAATATTTTTGGAAACTCCAAAACTTTCCATAATTTTCATAGCTTGAGGCAGAGCCGCCTCGGATGTTGAAGTGGTAAATGCAAGAAGCGCAGGTTCTCTGATTGCACGTAGTACGGAAAAGACCGAAACTCCGACAATTTTGCAAGCAATGTTCATTATAACAAATAAGAATAAAATAAGTGCAAAATAAAGTGCGCATATAATTTTTGCATAGTTAACCATTATTCCCATACCGCTTTCGGCGATAGTATAAGAAATTGCGCCAAAAACTCCAATCGGAGCGAAATTCATAACAAGGTGGGTGAATTTAAACATAATTTCAGATAATGAAGAAATGCAGTTAAGAACGGGTTTGGCTTTTTCACCCGCAGCACAAATAGCAAGTGCAAAAAATATTGAAAATACGACTATTTGCAATAAATTACCGTCGCCCATTGATTTAATAATACTTGAGGGGAATATATTAATGAAAATATCCGATAATGACTCATGAGTGCTGTGAGCAGCCATAGAAGCCGCCGTATCAAGCATATTTGAAGAAATTATATCCGTAGCAAATCCCGCACCCGGTTTAAAGAAAAGACCTACGCCAAGCCCTATAACAAGTGCAAACGAAGTAGCACAAGCAAAATAAACAAATGTTTTTACTCCGAGTTTACCCAGTGATTTAACATTTCCGTGAGCTGCAATACCTGTTACAACAACGGAAAATAATAACGGCGCAATAATCATTTTAATCATATTAAGGAAAATATGCGCCAAAGGGTGCATTTTACTTCCGATTTCGGGAAATTTCCACCCTACAAATGTTCCGAGGACTAGACTTAAAAATATATATAATGTTAATCTGGAGGTTTTCATTTAATATATTTCCTAAAAAGATTATATCAAGAAAATACTCCGGTAAAATTTTTTTTGATAATTTCTTAATATCTTGTCAAAAAATTGATACAAAAGTTAATTAGAAATATTATTATATATTATACTTGAAGCGTTAACAATGAATTCTTTACCCTTTTGGTTGTTATAGGGACGTTTCGCTAAAATAACAACAATATATTTTTTGCCGTTAACGGTTTTAACAATGCCTGCATCGCCAAGCATAAAACCGATATCACCTGTTTTATGAAGCAAAATTGCGCTTTGAGGCAATCCTGCCTGAAGCAGTCTGTTATTTTTAACGTGAGAAAGGTAATCACCGATGTGATGTTTTGACTCTTGTGAAATAATATTTGTTTTATCCATATTATAAAGCATGGTTGCGAGTTCTTTAGCCGTAGTAGTATTAGTGCCGTCTAAATCGGGAAGCCAGTTATTAATTCTTGTATTAACAAGTCCCCAGCTTCTTATGGCTTTGTTAACTTCGGGCATACCGCCCATTTTAGCCATAATCATATTTGTTGAAGAATTATCAGAGTTTTCTATCATAATTTTTGCAAGATAGTCCATCGAATGAGCAATTCCGCCTTGAGAGTACTGCAATTTGCCCGAACCCGGCGCCCTGTAATAATCTTCAAGCACCATTGTGTCATTTAACGTAAATTTACCTTGTTCTATTTGTCTGAACATTTCAATTAAGACGGGTATTTTGATAATACTTGCTGCGGGGTAAACTTCATTAGCATTAATATTTACAAAAGTTCCTCCGTCATATTCCCATACATATACAGAGGGTTTAATTGTAGGATATTGAGAAGCCAGCGCCATAAGCCTGTTTTGTAATCCCTGCCTTATTGTCGTTTCTTTTAAATTAATCATTAAAGTTTTTTTATAAGTTGTATCTTTAATGATGTATCTGCCCAAAAATAAATCCTTATAAAGGTAGTTGTATGTAGGGAAAAGCAGATTGTGATAATCAACTTTAACCAGCTTCATTGATTTTTTTGGAAAAACATCTGCTATAAAAGATTTAAATGAAAACGGAAGTACATAAAACAGCAAAAAAGCAAAAAATAGTAAAGATATAATTTTTTTAGGCAGATTATTTTTTCTGCTTTTTTTTGTATATTTTCTTTTTATCGGTTTAACTCTTTTAACAGTCTTGTTTTTAAAATAATGTTGTTCGTATAAAGATGTATATAAATCTGTTGATTGGTAATAATTAAATTCAGGTTTCGGCAAAATTAATCCCTCCAAATTTATTATATTATACAAAAAATTTAATCGGCAATTTTGTAAAATTATGCAACAAATAAGTGAATATTTTAAATCTTAAATAAATTTGATAAAATATTATTTAAATGAAAGGATAAAATTATGAGTAATCTTATAATATTTTCGCAAGGTGAGTGTTCCAAACTGGAAGAAATATGCGTAAATAACACTGAATATGACGTAAGGGTAGTAAATTTTGAGGAGCTTAAAGAAGCGGAAAGATATAATCCCTCATTAATTGTAACAGATATTTCAAGTGAAAAATTAAGAGAAATATCAATGGTTAAAAAATTTACGACGCCGGTTTTAAGTGTTGTTGATGAAATTCCCGATGGAATAACAGTCAGAGCCGAAGCGTTTGATTACATAATAAATCCCATTAATACTTATGAGTTTAAAACAAAGATAAAAAATCTGGCTAAAATACGAGAATTAAATGAAAAAATAGATAATATTACAACCACTGATGATTTAACTGGTCTGCATAATAGAAAGTTTTTAATAGAACGATTAGAGTCTGAAATGTCGAGAGCCAAAAGATACAATACCAAGGTTTCTTGCATATTGTTTGATTTAGACTTCTTTAAGGTCGTAAATGATATGTACGGGTATGAGTGGGGCGATGTTCTGTTGAAAAAAATTGCAGAAATGCTGTTAAATCTGGCAAGAAAAGAAGATGTTGTTACAAGGTACGGGGATGAAGAATTTATGGTATTACTCCCTGATACGAGCGAAGAAAATGCGTTTATTTTTGCCGAAAGATTTAGACGCGATGTTGAAAAAATGTCGTTTATTCCTGCGGGAGAAGATGAAAGACACCCCGTAAAAATATCGGGTGGAATAGCCTCATATCCGCAAATAGAAGAAGCGGAAGAAAATGCAAATTCTATAATAAGATACGCTGAACATGCATTATATAATGCAAAAAAACGCGGAAAAAACAGGGTAGTACTGTTTTCACAAGTAAACTTGGATTATTAATATGTCTATTGCGCCTGATAAAAAGCCCATTTCGTTTTCATTCAATAATACGGAAAGATGTCAGTCAAGATGTATAACCTGTAACGGCTGGAAAACTCCCTCCGAAGTTATGGAGCGTGAAATGACGCTTGATGAATGGAAAAGAGTATTAAAAAATATTCACGATTGGATGGGAAACTATGAGTTTATAATATCAGGCGGAGAACCTTTTATAAGAGATGATATATTTGAAATAGCTCAATATGCAAGCGATTTAGGCGATACCGTAAATGTTGTAACAAACGGACTTGCACTTCCTGATAAAATAGAACAAGTTTTAAATTCAGCATTTAATAATATAACTTTTTCATTGAATGCAGTAAAAGAGCCTAAAATTCATAATATATCCCGCGGACGTGATGACGCATTCCAAAGGACGATGAATTCAATACAAAATTTAGTATATTTAAATAAACACAGAGGCTCGCATAAATGGAAAAATATATATTTGTCAACTGTGGTAATGCCCTCTAATTTATCCGAAATAAAACCAATAGCAGAGTTTTGTAAAACGGAAGGTATCGGAGTAAGCTATCAGTTAATGGATAACGGCGACGCATTCTCAACGGCAGTTGACAGTGAAAAACAAATATACGGAAAAGATATAAAAACATCCGCACTTGAAGCGATAGACGAAATGATTGAACTGAAAAAATCAGGTTATCCTATTTGTAACGGTTTCAGCCAGCTTGAAGCATTTAAACTGTTGATAAATACTCCCGAGGAAATAACAAATATAGAGTGTTCGGTTGGAGAAAATAATTTTGCAATAGATCCTTACGGAAATTGCAGAATATGTTTTTGTATGGAGCCTATCGGAAATTTAAAAGAGAGTCTGCCCCAAGAGTTATGGTATAGTGAAAAGGCGGAAGAGGTAAGGGAAAAAATAAGAAATTGCAAAATGAATTGCAGACTTTTAAATTGCAATTTTAAATAAGGGAAATAAATGGAGCAGGGAAAAAGAGAAAAATATATCAGCTGTAAGTGGTTAGAGTCGGGAGTGTGTTTTGATAACGGAGTATACGGCTCTAATGTTAAACTTTGCTGTTATATGAGTGCCCCCGGCGGCGGTAATACAATGATATTTGAGGATTACCACGGCGAAAAAATCGACTGGGATAAATTCTTTGCCAAAAAAAGAGAATACAGAGAAATACAAAAAAGCGGACAGACAGTAGAAGGCTGCCGCGGGTGCGTATTCTTAGAGGAGCAAAACTGGCTTCAAGAGGACTATGTTGATAATATAATATTTGATCATTTTACAAAGTGTAACTGTTTTTGCAACTATTGCTATACTCAAGAGGATAAAAAACGCTACAATTCTTTAAAAACATATAATATATATCCGATAATAAAAGAAATGTTTAAAAGAAAAATACTAAGGCGCGGAGGTGCAATAGGTTTTGGCGGGGGCGAGCCTACATTATTACCCGAGTTTGATAAACTTATAGGCTTATTTTTAAAAAACGGGTTTTGTGATATAAGAGTGCCATCTTCCGGAATAAAATATTCGCGCATAATAGCAAAAGGAATATCAACAGGACAATTGACGGTTGTAATATCAATAGACTGCTCATCAAGAGAAACCTATAAAAAAATCAAACAAACCGATAAATTTAATGAAGTTTGCAAAAACTTAAAAAAATATGCTAAGGCTCAAACACGCTCGTATAACGTAATAAGTAAATACATAATAATTCCCGAAATAAATGACAACAAGGAAGAAATAGATAACTGGCTGAAATTTAACAAGGAAAACAATATAAACATAGTAACAATAGATATAGAAAACAGCTGGCTGAATAAATACAGGCATGAAAAGCCCGATGAAAGAATAATTGAGCTTATTGAGTATGTAAAAGAAAAAACACGGCAAATGCGGTTTTACAGACTTGAAATATGCGATAGAGCAAAGTATTTAATGCAGGGACATTAAACTTCAAATCCGCTGAAAACAACACCGCTGTTAAAATTAATATTTTCTTCTTTAACTGATTTAAAGAAATCTCTGACTAAAATAGCATTATTTTGCAAAAGCTCAAACCGATTATCTCTGAAGAAATTTTCAAGATTTTCACCTGCAAGCAGATACTTTCTGTTTTTAATGTATACATTAAAATTTTTGTTGCGTTTAATAATTTTCTTAACCGCAAAAGATAAGATTACGGGATATAAATCAGTGCAATAAGAGGCTACAACACAGTCAATAAAATAGTTTTTATTATCAAGTGTTTTTATTTCAATAAATGATTTAATAGTACCTTTATCTTCAAGAATATATTTAAAGTCAGATTCGGAATTAAACCCTTGAAAAAGCCTGTCGTTAAATTCATCTTTTTCCTTGGAAAGCGAATATTTATAAAGGGAGTTAAGGTTTTCATTATACAAATCAGCACATTTTTGAGCGTCCGAGTTTTTAAACGGCTTAAATTTGGACTCGTCAAAATCAGAAATTAAAAAATTAATATTGGAAACTCCCCACAGTGATTCCGAAGAACAAAATCTAAAGCCGCAACCCTTAATGAATAAGTCAATAAGATCCTGCTGATTATCGCTGACCGAAACATAAAAAGTATCCACGCCTCTGGCGCCGAATTTGGCAATAATGTATTGAATAAGCTGTTTTCCCTCATCTTGGGAATTTTTATCTAAGAACAATCTTTTTATTTGCCATTTAAAAGGGTTTCCGTGCTGAGCTTTAACGCTGACAAGTCCTTTAAGGTTGTTTGAATTATCGCTGACAACATAAGTTTCAGGGAAACGTCTTAAATGAACGCTATAAAAAAGGTTTTGAAAATAAGTAACAGGAACGGAAAAGAAAAACATACGTCTATAATTAAGTATGTTATCCGAACATACGACTGAAATTAATTTTCTAATATTAATAAGGTCGTGAAAACTTATTTTCTTTATTTTAGCCATAGGAGCTCCTTAATATATCATAGCTTTTTTTTTAAATGTACACAAGAGCAAAAAGCAAACAAAAGTTAAAAAATAATTAATAAGTATTGAGAATAAAGATTGATAAATTATAATTTAATTAGGGAACGGGTAAGAGGAAATATGAAAAGATTTTTTGAAGACAAAATAAACAAGGGGAATCCTTTTATGAATAACGAGGAAAAAGAACAACAAACCGAAGCTGAAGAAATAAAAGACGAAACACAAAATGCTGAAGAAACTGCTAAACCTGCCGAGGGAGCAAAAGAAACGGCAGAAGAAATAAATGCGGAAGAAAGCGAAGCAGAAAAATTAAAGTCAGATTTGGAAAATTTAAATAATCAGTATATAAGGCTTGCTGCCGATTTTGAAAATTACAGAAAAAGGCAGGCACAAGAAAGAGAATCCCTGTTAAAATACGGCGCTCAAGAGTGCTTAAAAAAGGTTATAGAGGTTGCGGATAATTTTGACAGAGCATTACAAACGGTTGAAAATATTGATAATATAGATAAAATGAAAGAAACATTTTTTATATTAAATAAACAATTAACCGACTCTTTAACAAAATTAGGATTGGAACAAATAAAAAGCGTGGGTGAAAAGTTTGACCCGAATTTGCACGAAGCTGTAATGCAAACTCCAACGGAAGAATATCCCGAAGAAACAATAATTGCCGAAATGCAAAAGGGATATAAAATGGGTGATAAAGTATTGCGCCCTGCAATGGTGAATGTAGCAGTAAAATAAAAACATTAGCTGAAAGAAAAGAAGAAAATGAGTGATTATTACGAGATATTAGGGATAGACAGGAATGCGAGCAAAGAGGAAATAAAATCGGCATTCAGAAAAAAAGCAAGGCAGTATCATCCGGATGTAAATAAGGCGCCCGACGCGGAGGAAAAATTCAAAGAACTTGGCAGAGCTTACGAAACATTAATGGATGATAATAAACGTGCAACTTATGACAGATACGGCGAAGACGGACTTCGTGATGCGGGGTACGGAACATCAGGTCCTTTTGACGCAGGATTTGGCGACTTAAATGATATATTTGAAAGTTTCTTTGGTGGTTTAGGCGGATTTGGCTTTGGCGGCGGCAGAACAACAAATCCAAACAGCCCTCAAAACGGTGCTGATTTAAGATTAAATTTACAAATAGATTTTGAAGAAGCCGTATTCGGTGTAAAAAAAGAAGTAAAAATAACTCACCTTGAAACATGTGATGAGTGCGGAGGAACAGGCGCGCAAAAGGGCAGCAAACCGGAAGTATGTCCGACCTGCGGAGGAACGGGACGTGTTCAACAGGTGGCAAATACTCCTCTTGGCAGTTTCAGACAAATTACCACATGCCCGAAATGTAACGGAAGCGGAAAAATTAATTCAAACCCCTGTCCTAAATGTAAAGGCGACGGAAGAATAGAAACAGAAAGAAAAATAACAATAAATATTCCGGCAGGAGTAAATGACGGTTCAAGAATAGGACTGTCGGGCGAGGGAAACTGCGGAAAAAACGGGGGCAGAGCAGGTGATTTAATTGTAGTAATATATGTAAAAGAACACGAAAAATTTAAACGCGACGGGTTTGACATATATTCAACCCTTGATATTACATTTCCGCAAGCCGTGCTGGGCGATAAAATAGAAGTCGATACAATTGACGGAAAACGAGAACTTGAAATCCCTGCAGGAGTTGAACAGGATAAAATATTGCAATTGAAAGGCGCTGGTGTTCCATATCTTGGTAATAACACAAAGCGCGGAAATCATAATTTCGTTGTAAAAATTAAAACTCCGCAAAACGTAACGGGCGAAGAAAAAGAATTGTATACAAAATTATATGAAATTAATTGTAACAAAAAGCCCTCGTCAAAATTCGTTGATAAAATGAAAAAAGTGCTTCATAATTAAGTGGGAAGAATATGAAAATAAAAACTATAATATCAGCTTTAATAATACTGCTTTTTACTTCAATTCAAGCGCAGGCAAGTCAATTGCCAAAAGAAGTAAAGGATTATTTAATATCCCAAAAGAAAGTGCCGTCAATAAGATTTGACAGCGTAGTCATATATAACGACAGCGTAATATACCTGCCTATATATCCTGCGAGGTTGCAGGAAGTAGAATCTTTAAAAATCGAAAAAACATATCCCGCGAATCAGTCAATGGATAAACTTCCCGATATGGTATTATTTAACAATAACTTTGCTTTAATAAAACTTGTAAGAACACCGGATGGAAATTTAACGGTAAAAAATATTCCCGAACTTCCGTCACAAATAAAGACGGGAATGCTTCCGCAGGATTTAATGGTACCGCATGGACTTGTATTGCCCGAAAATTATGCGGGAATACTTGGAGATGTACAAATTCCGTTGATAGGGAGCGCAAAAACAACGGCATTTGTAACAGGAAGAAAAACTGCACCGTTACCGGGCGGTAAAAGAGTTGCGGATACAAAAAAATACAATGTGCCGGCTCAATTAAAAAATCAATTGTTTTTTGTAAATAACTATCAAACCGAGTACTTGCAAATATTTTCTTCGACCGTATCAGAACCTTTATATTCGTTGAAAACATCAGGAGTAATGAAAGATATAAAACCCGTTATGGGCGGAAAATATTTGTTAATAGCTACAAATAAACAAAAAAATATAGATGTAGTAGATGTTGAGAATGAATATATCGTAAAAAATATAGACTTGACGGCATTTCCATCTGAAATTACGGTTGATGAAGCGGGTAAAAAAGCCTATGTAGCAAGCGTGGAAGATGAGTCTTTGTCAATCATAGATTTAGAGAAAATGTCTGTGACGGAAAAAATACAGCTGGCGGGTTCTCCGCAACGGCTTGCATTATCACAGGACGGAAAAATGCTGGCATATTCGGATATAAAAACCTCCAATATATATATTTTGGATTTAGAGCATGAATATGAAAACAAATTGATAACAAATTATCCGAATGTAACAAAAATAATATTAAAAAATAATGTAATGTATTTAATAGCAAGGACAAAGCCTGCATTAAGAGTTGTATATTATGATTTATTGCAAGATATTAAGGTAACAAAAAGTTCAAAGGCAAAAAAATTAGCTGAAGAATTGAGCAGGGAAGAAAAATCGAATGCTGATAATATAGGTGATACGCTTGTTACAGAATATGACAATGAAGAAGATGATGATATGGAATCTGCAATAATGTATGCAACAAGCATCAAAGATATAAAAATAGGAGCAAAACCCGTTGATATGTTGGATAAAAACGACAATATATATGTATTAAGCGCAGGAGAAAATACTGTATATACTTATAACACATCAACTGAAACCGTAAAAAGTGAAAAATTACCTATGGACGGATTTTCAAAATCAATAACTCCCGTACCGAATTCTAATTTAGCGGTAGTGACAAATATGTCTGATTTTAAATATGCGGTATATGACCTTGAAAAAGATAAAGCGCTGCAAGCATATCCGATAAGCGAGCATATAAATATGATAACAATTCTGGAAAGACGAGATGGACAATAAGACGGCGGGATTACTTACGGAATTGGAAAAAACATCTGATGAGTACTGGAATATATCTCATCAGACGGGTAATTTTATCAGTATGCTGATAAAATTAATGAAAGCAAAAAATGTATTGGAGCTTGGGACATCAAACGGGTATTCCGCAATATGGATATCTGACGCGTTAAAAGAAACAAACGGACATCTTACGACAATAGAATTTTGGGAGAAACGCCAATGTCTGGCGCGTGAAAATGTTGAATATTGCGGATTAACTCCTCAAGTAACGTATAAAACAGGTCAAGCGTATGATGTAATAAAAGATGAAATAAATGAAGAATTTGACTTGGTATTTATTGACGCAAATAAGGAGGAATACTTAAGGTTTTTTGAAGAGATTCATCCAAAGTTGAAAAAAGGCGGAGTAATACTTGCCGATAATGTTATATCACATGCAAAAAAGGTTGCACCGTTTGTAGAGGCAATATCAAATCATAAAGATTATCAGGTACAAATACTGGATTTGCCTGACGGATTATTAATGGCATACAAAAAAGCGGAGTAAAAAAATGATAAAATCGGTCTATGGCGATGAAATAGATTTGACACAGGCAGGGATATTTTATAATAAAGATAATCAAAAAGCACAATATACGGCGGAACAGTTAAAAGGGATATTAGCCGATAATCAGGTAAACGCGCAAATATTAACTACCGATAAATTTAATGATAAAATAACATTTGCTTTTGTATTAGGCGGTGACGGAACAATATTAAAGACTGCAAGATATTATTCAAAATATGAAGTGCCGATATTGGGAATAAATTTAGGCAGGCTGGGGTTTCTGTCGCAGGCGAAGTCAACGCAGATAAAAGAAGCGGTTGATTTTCTTTTGAAAGGCTGCTTTAAAGTAGAAGACAGAATAATGTTAACCTCGCTTGACGGAAAAATGAATGCCTTAAACGATATAGTTATAAAGGGCGACGGATTTTCAAGAACGTCAAGATTATATGTTCATATAAACGATAATATAGTGTGTGATTATCTTGCAGACGGAATAATAATTTCTACGCCGACAGGCTCAACCGCATATACACTGTCGGCGGGCGGACCGATTTTGGCTCCGATACTGGATGCTGTTGTAGTTGTTCCTATATGTCCGCATACAATGAATGCAAGACCTATTGTTATTCCCTCAAGTGAAGTAATAAAAGTAACATCAAGCCAGAATAAACCTCTGCTTAAAATATCCGCAGACGGTCAAGATACTTATTCTTTAGGTATTAATGATGAAATAGAAGTTAAAAAGAGTGACTACCATGCAAAATTAGTCCTTTTAAATTTGGAGAAAAATTCTTTTTATTCCGTATTAAAAGAAAAACTACATTGGGGTTTATCTTGGAAAGGATAAAATGATAAAGTCCGTTACCGTAAAAAATTACATATTGATAGATGAAATAACCCTTGAATTTGATAAAGGGTTTAATGTTTTTACGGGTGAAACAGGCGCGGGGAAAAGTATTATAATAGGCGCAATAGATAATGCACTTGGCGGAAAGACTTCTAAAGAGGTTATAAAATCGGGGGCTCAAAGTGCTTATATTGAGTTAACAATTGAATTAAAAGACACTTTTGATTTTTCGCTATTAGAAAAAAACGGAATAGAAAAATCGGGTAACGAAATAATAATATCAAAGGAAATAACCCCCTCATGTGTGCGTTCAAGGATTAACGGAGTTTTGGTAACGCAAGATTTTGTAAAGGAATTGCGAGAGGGAATATTGGATATTCACACTCAGCACCAAAGTTATAATTATTTACAGCAGAAAAATCATATAATTTTGCTTGATGATTTTGCCTTAAAACCGCATAGAGATAACGTGGAAAATCATAGGGAAAAATATCTGAAATATACTGCTCTAATGAAGCATTTGGAGGAAATGACAAAAGAAGTTGAAAATAAGCGTCAACAAGAGGACTTTTTAAGATTTCAAGTAAAAGAAATAGAAGATACAAAAATTGAAGATATAAATGAGGATGAGAAATTAAGTAAAGAACTTGATATACTTGCAAATACGGAAAAATTAAAAGAGTTGTCATATTCATCCTATTGGGCATTAAACGGTGACGGAGAAAGCATAATAAATGCCTTGGGCAGTGTAAAAAACAATATATCAAAATTAAGTTCCATGGATGAGTCTGTGAATCAAACGGAAGAAGAATTTATCGGCGTTTATGAAACTTTGAAAGAAATATCAAGACAAATGCTTGATTATTCCGAAAATAAAGAGAATGATAATGAACGTATGGAGTTTATTTCAGAGCGCATAAGCCAATTAGAGAAGATTAAAAGAAAATACGGAAACACTTTGGAAGAAGTCTTGAATACTTATGAAACTTTATCAAAAGAATTAAATTCAATAGAAGTGTCGCAGGATGAAATAATATCAGCGGAAAAAGAGATAAAAATATTAAAATCCGATCTTGATGATTTATCAAAAATAATAAGCGAAACAAGAAAAGAGCTTGCAAAAGTGCTGTCAGAAGCGGTTGAAAAAAAACTTGAGCATTTAGAGCTTGCAAAATCCAGATTTAAAATTGATGTAACAGCTGCCCCGATGAGCGAAAACGGCATTGACAGAGTAGAATTTATGATATCAACAAATGTATCAGAGGACATAAAACCCTTGGCAAAAACAGCCTCCGGCGGTGAAATTTCAAGAGTAATGCTGGCGTTAAAATCAATCTTTGCTCAAGCGGATAAAACAAATACGGTAATATTTGATGAAATTGATACGGGAATTTCAGGCAAAGCCTCGCAATCCGTAGCAGATGAATTAAAGGAGTTATCAAAATCACATCAAATCATAGTAATAACACATCAGCCGATAATAGCCGCAAAAGCTAATGCTCACTTCTATGTAACAAAAGAACAGGCACAGGAAACAAAAGTCAAAGTATATAATTTAAAAGATGATAACAGAGTAAAAGCAATAGCAATGCTTGCTGCAGGAGAAATAAACGAAGAAACGACGGCGTTTGCAAAAAATTTATTAAAAAATTAAAGTCTAAAAATTGTTTTATCATAATAATTAAGAAATGTAACAAAAATTAATAAAACAGATACAGAAACTAA
>CANPWQ010000029.1 GCA_947584965.1 Candidatus Gastranaerophilales bacterium
GAAAGCGCTCAAAGCGAAAACACAACATCAAACAAAAATGATGATGACGTAATTGACGCTGAATATACTAAAGAATAGTATATAAAATTTTAAACAAAAAACCTCCTTAAGTTATAAGGAGGTTTTTTTAATTGTATGTTGAATTTAAACCTAACATACTTTTTTATTACGCTACTTATTGTTTTAATAAATATACTTTATTTGATAAATGATGGTTCATATAATCACATTTTTCACCACCTATAGAATAAATATCCCCTTTGTCCGATTGAATTATAGCTGAAAATCGTGTTGGTGTATGATAGTTTTTGGGAATAATTTCTTTTTTTTCTATATCAAATTCATATATATATTCATATGGACCAGGATGACAAAATTCAAAAAATAAAATATTTCCATTCCTCTTTTCAAATAAGCTACGAAAAGGGGTTGTATAATGATTATTACCAAAATTTATTATTTTTTGATATGTCTCATTTTTTACATCAAAATAGTATATAGATTTATGATCAAATATTACAATTATATTTTTATTCTTCAGAAAAATAGCTCTTACAAAATGAGACCCACTGTTTTTATCTTTTATTTCTTTATATTCTACATTATTAAAATCATCACTTATTTTAATTATATTGTCTCTGGGATTAATTAGATAAAAATAATTATTTATCTTTGTAACATAATGTTCCGGACAAATTTTTCCTTTAAAAAACTTTTCCTTAAAATCATCATCAAACAACTTCCCATATTTTTTAGATATATTATTCTTTTTAATATTATATAAAAGACTATTATTTAATTTATACATTTCAGGGATGATTAGAACTTCATTATTGTTAATTGGTAAAGCATATGTTTTATAATAACCATTAAAAGAAATTAATTTCATTTTAAAATCAAAAGAATTTTCTATAATATTCTTAGTAGGATTATAAATTTCGATTTTTTGGTTATAACCATCAGCCGGTGAATTTGAAGAAGCGATTAAAACATTACCATTATTTAGTAAGTATAAAAATAAGGGGATATAAAAATAATTTAACCCCAAATTGGGTCCGTATATAGATTTTCCTGTTTTGGGATCAAATATTTCCGTTGTATTTAATGAATGATTATTTTCATCAAAGCCGCCGGCAATAAAAATTCTGCCATCATTTAATACTACAGCCGAAGGTCGAAATCTGGGTTGTAATAATTTGCCTATTTCTACAAAACCTTCTTTATTTGAAGAATTATCTTGACCAAAAGCAAAATTTAAACTTGAAATATAAAAAATAGCAAAAAAACATATAACGATAGTAAGTAGATTGGGTTTGACTACTTTTGCCAAAATTTTATAATTTTGTACAAAATGTCCGGTTTTCCATAAGCCAACATTATTTCTATATTTTTTATCGTTCATAAAACAACCTCAACTTGTAAACAAAGTAATTATACCACTTTTACCCCCCCCCGAAGCAATAAAAAAACCCTACTTAAACTTAAGTAGGGTTTTTTTATTGCTAATTTAAAAATTTATTTATCATCAAGTGCAGCAACGCCTGGGAGGACTTTACCCTCTATAAATTCTAATGAAGCTCCGCCGCCTGTTGATACATGTGTAAAATCTTCAGCTTTGCAGAATTTCTTAGCGGCTGAGACGCTGTCACCGCCGCCGATAACAGAAATTGCACCATTTTTAGTTGCTTCAACAATAGCTTGAAGTACTGCTTTTGTACCCTCTGCAAATTTTGGGTTTTCAAAAGCTCCTACGGGTCCATTCATTAATATTGTTTTTGATGATTTTAAAACATCGGCAAATGCTTTTCTTGAATCCATGCCTGCATCAACACCTTCAAAACCGTCGGGAATTTCATTAATTTTAACGAATTTATTTTCTCCGTTACCCGAAAAATCATTAGTAACAAGAACATCTGTTGCCATTACAAGTTTAACGCCTTTTTCTTGAGCTTTCTTTTCAATTGCTCTTGCAACATCTAGTTGATCGTCTTCACAAATAGAATTTCCGATTTTACCGCCGTTAGCCTTAACAAAAGTATAAGCCATACCTCCGCCGATTATCATATTATCAACTTTATCAAGCAGATTTTCTAAAACTCCGATTTTAGAAGAAACTTTAGCACCGCCAACTACTGCCGTAAACGGACGAGTCGGGTTATCAAGAGCCTGTGATAAACATCTTATTTCTTTTTCCATTAATAAGCCTGATACTGCAGGTTTTAAAACTCTGGCTAATTTCGCTGTTGATGTGTGATTTCTGTGAGCTGCGCCGAATGCGTCATTTACGTAAAAATCACCAAGTTTTGCCAGTTTATCTGCAAAAGTCATATCATCATCTTTTGCTTCTTCCTCTTTGTAGTATCTGATATTTTCTAAAAGAGCTATTTGACCGTCTTTTAAATCCGCAAGCATTTTTTCGGCAGCGTCAACATCAGGAATAAACATTACTTCTTCACCTAATAATTTAGTCATATATTTTGCAACAGGGGCAAGAGTAAATTCAGGGTTTTTCTCGCCTTTTGGTCTGCCTAAATGAGCCATTAAAACAATTTTTGCACCTTTTTCTTTCAAAAAGTTTAAAGTAGGCAATATTGCCTGTATTCTTGTATCATCGGTAACATTTTTGTTTTCATCTAAAGGAACATTTATATCAACTCTTACAAGAGCTCTTTTTCCTTTTATGTCACCTAAATCTTTAATTGATTTTTTCATTCTTTCTCTCCTTACAATATTACACTGCCTGTATTTTCTACATCTAAAGTTCTTATATCACATATAACATTTAAATCATCAAATATTTGTAATACTTCTTTTTGAATTTTATCAAAACCGTTATTTTCGGAAATTACAAGGATAGAAGGTCCTGCCCCCGAAACTACACAGCCTAATATATCATCTTTATTTTTTGTTAATTCTTTTAATTCATTAAAACCTTTTATTAAGTTTGCTCTATAAGGTTGATGTATTTTATCTTCCAATGACTTTTTCATTAATTCGCTGTTGTGAGTATAGACCGCATTAATTAACATTGCGCATTTTCTTATATTATATGTTGCGTCTTGTCTTGGAATATTTTCGGGTAAAATTGACCTGGCAATTTGAGTATCAAGCTCATAATCAGGAATTATAACCGTTAATTTCCAATCTTCAGGCCAATGTATTTTTGAATAAATAACGCTTCCGTCATCCTCCATAGAAGATAAACAAAATCCGCCGAACATTGCAGGTGCAACATTATCGGGATGTCCCTCAACTTCTGACGCTATTGAAAGCAATACCGCATCATCCGCAGGATTTCCCAATAACTTATTTGCTGCCAATAATCCTCCCACTATAACAGAAGCACTGCTTCCAAGTCCCCGAGTTACGGGAATATTGGTTTTTATTGTTATTTTTATATCACTTACACTTTGACCTACAAAATTATACAAAAGTTCAATAGCTTTATATACAATATTATTTTTATCTTTCGGAACAGATAATAAATCATAAGTTTGTGTGTCTTCAATTACATTTATCTCAATTCCGCTTCCGGGCATAACTGTTTCTTCTACCGTTATTTCGTTATATATGGGCAGAGCCAGCCCTAAACAATCAAAACCCGGACCTATATTAGCTGTTGTTGCCGGAACTCTTACACTGACTTTCATATTTTACCTTTATCTCAACTGTATCGGCATTATTAAACAAATATAATCTTCTTCACTTTCAGGTTTAAATACTGTTGCGGATAAACTTCCGTTTAAACCTACGTTTACATTTTTTGATTCCATTGTTTTTACGGAATCCAGTACATATTTATAATTAAAAGCTATTGCAAGTTCATCACCCGAATATACACAATCAATCATATCTTCCGACATTCCCGAGTTAGGTGTTTCTGCTTTTAATAATAATTTATTATCGCTAAATACAAATTTTACTATGCTTGTTCTGTCATTTACCATAGTTGAAACTCTGTCAAGAGCTGTTATTAAATCTTCTCTTGATATAGATGAGGTATTTGACGTTGTTTTCGGTATTAACTGTTCATAAGGAGGATATTCTCCCTCTATTAATCTTGAATTTATTGAAAAACTCATTGTTTTTAAGGTTAATCTCGATTTATCAACTATTAAAATTACTTTTTCTTCCGCAATGAAAGTGCAAATTCTTACAAATTCATTCAATGTTTTTGAGGGAATAACTATTTTTGCATTTTTTTCATCTTTATTTTTTATTGTTTCTATTATTCTTGTAAGTCTGTTACCGTCAGTTGCAGCCATTTCAAGTTTTGTGCCTTTTATACTGCAAAATACACCTGATATTACATTTCTGTTTTCATAATTTGCAGCTGCATAAACAGTATTTTTTATAGATTTTAACAGCGGTTCAAGTTCTATTTCTATTTGAGTTCCGTTTTCTATTTCATCTTCTATTTTAGGAAATTCTTGTGCTGATATACCTATTATTTCAAATTTTGAATTTCCGCAAGTTATGCTTACTACATTTGTATCTTCGTTAAGTGAAAACTCAACCGGTTTATCGGGAAGTTTTGCAGCTATTTCCAATAATTTTTTTGCAGGAAGTGTTATTTTCCCTTCTTTTTTTACTGCTGCAGTTGTATTTGCTTTTATTGATATTTCCAAATCCGTTGCAGTTAAATTTATAGTATTTGCTTCCGCTTCAAATAAAACATTAGCCAATACAGGTTGAACATTTCCTCTTTGTGATGTTACTTTTTCAACTATTTTTAATTTATTTAGCAAAGAATCTTTATCAATTGTAAAAAGCATAATTTTTCCTCAATTCTTATTTTCACATTTCTATTATATATGAAAAATAAAAAATCGCTGAATTTTTTATATATATTATTATTTACTTATATTTATATAAAAAAATAAAAGTAGTAATAAGCATTTTTAAAATCTGTTTAAAAGTAGTTTAAAGTATTGAATTTATTATATTTAACCTTTGTAGAAAACTTGTTTAAAAAATTTCAATTAATGTATAAATTTTGTTTAAAAATTTTATGTTATTAAAAATTTATTTTTTTAATTGAAATTATAAACAACTTTATAAAAAGTTTTCTACAACTTTTCTACAATTATTACATTTTTAATATTGTAAATTTTTGATACAAAAAAGGCATGAAACCATGCTTTTTTATTGGTTTTCATTTATTTTAAAATCCGTTGATTTTTTGTCATGTAAAAATTTTGCAAGTTTATACTGTTCAAAACTTTTAAAAAATGTATTTTATTGAATTTAAAATTTTGTATGTTATTTCTATTAGTTTTGGATTTTCATTTAATATCTTTTTTATTTCATTTTTTTTATCTGTTAATGTTAAATCTTCTACTTGATAAAATTCATAGGGTTTAACATTAAGAATTTCCGCAAGTTTTTGCAAAGTTTCAATAGAAGGTGAATACTTCCCTGTTTCTATATTACTCATACTTGGTGTCTCTATTCCTATTAATTCAGCTAATTTTTCTTGTGTTATACCCTTTTGTTTTCTTATTGTTTTTATTTTATTTCCTATTAATTTTTTTAATTCCAATATTTTAACCTTTTTTTAAATTATGAATGAATTTATAAAAATATTAATAATGCTTTTAGTTAATAAATTGGTTTACATTTAAAGTTTAACAATATATAATATAAGTTATTACATTAATTTATGAGGTAAAGTTAATGTTTAAATATAAATTTGGTTTTACATTATCGGAAATATTAATAACTCTTGTTATAATAGGAGTAATATCGGCAGTTACATTACCCGTTTTATTTGTAAATTACCAAGAAAAAGCATTAAGAACAGCATTATTAAAAAATTTTTCAGTATTAAAACAAGTTTTAATGAGATATAAAATAAGTAACGGTGTACCTTTAATACCATCTGATGTGTCAGGCCGCGGAGAATTATATTCTAAAATTAAACCTTATTTTAATTTTCTTGAAAATACTTCAAGCGGTAATTTAATAAAAACTAAAATTAATTATAAAAATTATAACGGAAACAAATTTGATATTAATGCTAATAACGGATTTTATTGGATTCTTGACGATGGAACCATTATATTAAATGACGGAACAATAATTTATCTGGAAAATTCCGGTTCCGGTGGTTCAAGTTCTATTATTATAAGTGCAGATGTTAACGGTTATAAAGAACCTAATACTTTAGGAAAAGACTTATTTATGTTTCAGATTATGGAAGACGGAGAACTATTACCTATGGGTGCAAAGGGTACTAAATATACTGACGAGAACACTTATTGTTCAAAAACATCAAACAATGATTTTAATGGAGCAAGTTGTACAAATAAAGTAATTATGAAATCTTAAAATCTGTTGATTTTTTATCGTGCAAAAATTTTGCAAGTTTATACTGTTCAAAACTCATTGAAAAATTATATAAAGCGTTTAATAAAGTTCTTCCTGTTTCGCTTTTTGCTATTATTAATGTTTTATCATTGTTATTTTTTGCAAAATATAATTCCGCTTTTAAAATATTATCAACCTTATTTAAAGAGGGTGTTGTTAATCTTTGTATAATCCATTCATTTAATAGTTTTACGGAATTTTTATCTTTGTTTTCCTGCAGGTATTTTGAAAATTCTTTTAATATCATAAAAAGATTATATCAAAATTTATAAATTTATTCATATCTTAATGCGTCGATAGGATTTAATAATGACGCTTTATAAGCAGGATAATATCCGAATGCAATTCCTACTATACCCGAAAATCCCAATGACAAAAATATAGAAAATAACGAAATAGATACACTCATTCCCTCGGAGAAAAATTCAACTGATTTTGCGCCTAAAATTCCCGTAACTACCCCTATAAGTCCGCCTATCATTGAAAGCATAAAAGATTCTATTAAAAACTGCTGGCGGATGTCGGAAGCTCTTGCTCCTATTGCCATTCTAATTCCGATTTCTTTTGTTCTTTCGGTTACTGATACAAGCATTATGTTCATAATCCCTATACCGCCTACAAGCAAAGATACAGAAGCTATTGAAGCAAGAAGTATTGCAAAAGTTTGAACGGTTGATTTCATTTTTTCCTGAAACTCAGCAGAATTTCTTATTTCAAAGTCATTTACTTGATTTTTACCGATATTATGACGCATTGCAAGAAGCTCTGTTATTTCTTTTTCGACGTCATTTAATGTATCGCCGTCAGAACCTTTTACTATAATCATTTTAACGGTTCCGGGGAAAGATACTCCGAACAATTTTTTTTGGGCTGTTGTTATAGGTATAAATATTAAATCATCCTGATCAAAAGGACCTTGTGAACCTTTTGCTTTCAAGGTTCCTAAAACTTTAAAAGGAACATTGCCTACTCTTATAACTTTATTTATTGGTGAAACATCGCCAAAAAGTTCTGTTGCAACGGTTGAACCGATAACGGCTACTTTTGCGCTGTTTTTAATATCTTCAAAGGTAAAACTTCTGCCTGCTTCTATTTCATAATTTTTTATGTATAAATACGGAGGAGTTGTACCGTAAACTGTTGTTTGCCAGTTTTGATTACCGTACATTAACTGTTTACCCTCGCTTGAAGCTGGTGCAACGGCTTCTACTCCCGCTACATTTTTTTGAATAGCTATTGCGTCTTTTAATGTTAATGTAGGACGGGTGCCGACTCCCATGCTTACACCGCCAGTTCTTGCTGATGTCGAACGGATTGTTAACATGTTAGAACCCATAGATTCCATATTTTCCTGTACTTTTTTACTTGCTCCCGTTCCTATGGCAAGCATTATAATTACTGCACTTACACCGATAATTATACCCAAACTAGTTAAAGCAGAGCGAAGTTTATTCACCTTTAGTGAATTTATTGCCATTTTCATAGTTGATTTATAATCTATCATTATGTTTGCGCTGTCCTTGTTTTTTGCCATTCACTTTTAGGCATATCAGATACAATTTTTCCGTCTTTAAATCTGATTACCCTTTTACAGTATTCCGCAATGTCGGGTTCATGTGTTACTAATACAATAGTTTTGCCTGTTTGATTATTTAGGTTAACAAAAAATTCCATAACTTCAATACTTGTTTTTGTATCTAAGTTACCTGTCGGTTCATCTGCCAGTATTAAAGGTGCGTCGTTTACAATTGCACGTGCTATTGCGACTCTTTGCTGCTGACCGCCCGACATCTGGTTTGGCATATGGTCTTCACGTTTTTCTAGACCTACTATTTTTAACGCTTTTCTTGCTCTTTCGTGCCGTTCTTCTTCGGGAATTCCTTTATATATCATCGGCAGTTCCACGTTATCAAGTGCGGAAGTTCTGGGGATTAAATTAAATCCTTGAAATACAAACCCTAATTTTACGTTTCTTATATCGGAAAGCTCGTCGGGAGTTAAAGATAAAACGTCAACTCCGTCTAAATGATAACTGCCTGAGTTTGGTTTATCTAAAGTACCTAGCATATTCATGCACGTTGATTTTCCGCTTCCTGATGTCCCCATTATTGCAACAAATTCACCCTCTTCAATGCTCAATGAAACATCATCAAGCGCATTAAAACTCTCATCGCCTGTTTGGTACGTTTTTATTGCGTGTTTTACTTCAATAAGGCTCATATTATAGTCTTGGCACCCTCATTTGTTCTTTTTTTCCGCTCATGGTTTTACTTATATAGACTTTGTCACCTTCTTTTACTTCGTTTGATATGATTTCCGTGTATGAATCATTGCTTACTCCCGTTTCAATGTTTATTCTTAGGGGTTTACCTTTCTTTTCTATCCAAATTCCTTTATGCTCGTACTTTTGCTTATTATCCGCCGTTGTAAATTTTAATGCGGTATTGGGAACAGTTAAAACATTTTCTTTTTTGTCCGTTATTATTGATACGTTTGCCGTCATGCCCGGCATGAGTTTGCCCTCATCATTTTCAACTTCAATAATAACGGTGTATGTTACTACGTTAGATTCAGTAGTCGGGGATAATCTTACCTGAATAACTTTGCCGTAAAAAGTGCTGTCGGGGTAGCCGTCAAGTGTGTATTCAACTTCCTGTCCCTCTTTAACCTTACCTATATCTGCTTCTGACACGCTTGTTTCAATACGCATTTTTGTTAAATCTTCGGCAACTTGGAACAGTGTAGGAGTTTGGAAACTTGCCGCAACGGTTTGTCCTACTTCTACTTGTTTTGATATTACTATTCCTTTTACGGGTGAAATAATTTTTGTATATCTCATATTTGCTGATGCTGTGGCGTAACTTGCTTGTGCCTGCATTATTGACGCTTTAGCCGCTGCGACTTGTGCTATATCCGATTTATAAGCAGATTCGGCTGAATCTAAATCATTCTTGGATACTAAATTTCTTCCGTAAAGATTTTTGTATCTGTTATATGTTTTTGTATCATAGTCCAATTGAGCCTGATTTTTAGCTAAAGTAGCTTTTGCGTTATTAATGTTTGCCGTTGCCTGCTGGAGCTGTGCTTCAAATAATGAAGTATCTATTTGAGCTAATAACTGTCCTTTTTCAACTTCCGAATTGTAATCAACATAAATATCGCTTATTAATCCCGATACCTGAGAACCGATATCAACTGTATTTACAGGTTCAATTGTTCCTGTTGCTTCCACTATTTGAGTTATTGTTCTTAATTTTACGGGAGCTGTTGTGTATTTAACTTTTCCGCCTTTTTTATTAATTATAAAAGGAAGTGCAATAACCAGTATTATTAAAATAAGTATTATTATTTTCTTCATTATCTTTCTCCCATTGCGGTTTGCAGGTTCGTTAATGCTACGTTGTAGTTATAAATATTTTGAACGTAATCTCTTTGGGCATTATTATAGTTTTCTTTTGCGTCCTGCAATTCTATAAAATTGCCTAAACCTACTTCGTATCTTGCGTCTGCAAGTTCGTAATTTTCAAGAGTCTGTTTAACTCTTGTCTGCATTAAAGGAATGTTCTTTTCAAGCTGTATCATATTTATATATGCTTTTTGAACTTCAAAATATATGTTCTGCTTGACTAAATCAACATTTCTTTTTGCTATTTCAAGCTGTGATTGACTTTCTTTTATTCTCAATCTTGTTTCCATTATGTTTAAATTGCTTGTTGACAGATATGCTCCTATATTAAACCCGTTTGTTGAATAAATTGTATTATTAGCCCAGTTATAGCCGACTTGTCCCGTTAAATTAGGAAAATACTCTTTTTTAGTATATTTTAACGCTTCATTTACCGCATCTTTTGTTGCTTCCATTGATAATAAATCGGGGCGGTTTTTGTATGCTATTTCAATAGATTCTTCAAGAGTATGAGGGTATTTTGTAAATTTATAATTCTCAAGTATATTTGTTTTTTCAACCTGCATTGTCAATACAGCCTCTTTAGGCTCTATTGTTCCGTCATCTTTTGTTGTTGTATTTGCTATGTTTATTAAATTTACTTCCGCATAATTATTCTTAAAGTTAAATGTTTCCGTGTTTTCTATTTGATATTCGGGAGCATTCGGAATGTACATTGCATTATTTAAAGCAACAATTGAGTTTTGATATATGTTTTCGGCATTAATAAGGCTTATCTTGGCGTCGCTTAAGTAAACCTCCTGGTTTACAAGGTCTATTTTAGAAACTAAACCCTCTTCAAAAAAGGCTTTTGTCCTGTTATATTGTCTTTCGTTTACTGCGACATTGGCTTTTTGAATATCTACATTAGCTTTAGCGGCTAATACCCCATAGTATGCCGATTTTACATTATTTGCAGTGTTTAATATTGAATTTTCAAGATCAAATTCCGCTGCTATTTTATAAAATTTCTGCATTTTAACTTGCGAAAAAACTTTGCCGAAGCTGTATATTAATTGGTTTAAATATACGGAGGCGGAGTAATTTTTATTATTTGTGGTGCGGTATCTTGTTTCGGTATTATTGTAATCATAACCTCCCGAAGCACCGATTGAGGGAAAATAACTTGCTTTGCTCTGTCCTACCCTTGCTTTATAAAGCTCAACATACTCTTTATAAATTCCGACCTCGGGGCTGTTTTGTATTGCAAGTTCAATACAATCATTAACATTCAGCGTTGAACCTTGCGTTATTTCTTCTATTGCTTGTGTTTTTATTGATGTTAATAATATTGTCAGAATTATTATATAATATTTTATTAAACTTTTTTTTCTCATAGTTTATATTATATCTTATATAACAAAAAAAAGTTAATTAGTTCATTTTATATTAATTCTATTTCTTGCAATAATGGTAAAGAATCTTTATTAATAAGTATGGGCATTTCTGTTAAACCTAAATCTCGTAATACTGCAAATCGGTGTCTTCCATCTTCAATAAATGCCGATACACTACCATCTTCTGTTTTGTATAAACTAATTTTCGGCGGTTTTATATTTTGTTCGGTTTTTAAAAACTCTATAAATCTGTTATATTTATCGTTAAAACAGTTTTTTCCATGTTTTTCTATATAACTTACTTCCTTTTCAAATATTTTATTTAATTTTCCAACATTTACGCAGTGTATTTCATAATTTTCTTCATCATCTTGCATTATTCTTAAATATATATTATCTAAATCCAGAGCTTCTTTTTCATTTACTTTTTGAAACGGTATTCTTAATCGTTTTAGCAGTTTAATCAGCCTATTATCATTTTCATTTGGAACCGTTAAATAAAATTTATCAAAATTTTTGCTTAAATATGAACCGGATTCTATATTCATATTAAATAAGGCTTTTTTTGAATTTAATTTTGCATTTTGTTTTGAATTCGTATCTGATTTTTTTATATAAAATATTCCTTTAAAACTTATTAGGTTTATATTCATTAATTTCCCTTTAATTTTTTTTATTTAAAGAAATGATAAAAATATTAAAAATTGCTTGTTCTTTAAGAATTTTTAATTAAAGATTTTCTTTTCTTATATAATATAACGAAAAATAGTATAATTACAAGGGTTACGGCAATTATAACAAGCTCAATATATTGTTTTATTGCTTCACCAAACAACATTAAAACGATACTTACTATAAAAAATCTTAAACCTCTGCCAAAAAAACTTGCAATCATAAATTTAAGAAAGTTCATACTTAAAATACCGCTGGCAATTGTAAATACTTTATAAGGTATAGGTGTAAAAGCGGAAAAGAAAACGGCAAGAGTTCCGTATTTATTGTAAAGAGTTTCAACAGCTTCAAATTTTTCTTTACCGCCTTTTCTAAAAAACCAATTAAATGCAGGACGACCGCCCCAGTAGCCGATAGCATAACCTATAATACCGCCGAATGCCGAAGCGATTGTACATATTAAAGCATAAAAAAGTGCCTTAGCAGGCTGTGCTAAATCCATTGCTATTAACAAAAAATCAGGCGGTGGTACAAGAAAAAAACTTTCTATAAATGAATTTAGTGCTAAACCTTGCACCCCCATTGATTGAAAAAAGTCATTCATTTTTATAAAAATTTCGTGCATATCTACCTCTCAATTTAAAATGATTTTATCATGAATATTTTTAGGTATAATAAATTTGAGGTAAAAAATGAGCGTAAAAGTTTCCGTTATTATTCCCGTTTATAATGTGGAAAAATATATCCGTCAAACCCTTGACAGCGTGGTAAATCAAACTTTTAAAGATATTGAAATCATTATTGTTGATAATAAATCTACTGATAAAACTCTTGAAATTATTAATGAGTATGCTAAAAAAGATGACAGATTTGTTATATATAAAAACAGTGAAAATTTAAAACAAGGATTAGCAAGAAATTTCGGAGTCCAAATGGCGCGCGGTCAATATATATTTTTTATTGACGGCGATGATTATATGGAGCTTAATGCAATAGAACGGCTTTATGATAAAATAACCGGAACTGACGCAGATATTACGCTTTGCACATGGAATCAGTTTGATGACGCAACGGGAAAAATAGATAAAAACCATGTCTACGCTAAATTAAAGCAAATTCCCTCCGAGTTTGATAATAAAACCTTTAATTGGCGCGATATTAAATATTCTGTTTTCTGGCAGACATCCGTGCCTTGGGATAAAATGTACCGCCGTGATTTTCTTATTAAAAAAGATGTTAAATTCCCGGGGGGCACATTTTTTGAGGATAATGTTTTTGTTTATGACGCACTATTTAAGGCAGATAAAATGTCTGTTTTGCGCGAAGATTTAATATTTTACCGCTGTAACAGAAAAAATGCCGTTACAAATTCAAGAAATCATATTTTCTTTGATTATTTAAAAATTTTTAATTTAATCGGTGATAATCTGAAAAAGATTAATTTATTTGATGAAATGAAATATTATTACTGGGATTATAAAGTAATAACACTTTATTGGTGGTTTATGAAAATACGTCTGCCATATAAACGCAAGTTTTTTAATATGATGAAATATGATTTTAAACATCTTGGTATAAAGGAAGAAGATAAAGAGTTTGTGCGTAACAGGACTCTGTTTTTAATAGACAGATTTACTAAACTGCCGTTTTTTATCTATTATCCGCTGTTTTTCTTTTGGGATAAAATATTCAGAATAGAGCGCGGAGTAAAAAACTATGCACTCGTATTCTTTTCAACTTTTGAAAAATGGTATGATTATAAAAAATAATTATTTATTTTGACTGTTATAATAATTTTCTAAAAAACCTATCGAGCAGGCTTTATAAACATTTTCATCAAAATTGTCAGTATCTAAATTAAATCTGTTTTTATCGTAATACTGCAATAAAAAGTCTTTATAATCTTTTATAACTTCTTTGTCTGATGTTGTAAAACCCTGTTTATTATTATTTTTATATATAAAATCAACATTGTACTTTTTTAAAATTTCTCTAAGGATTGCTTTATATCCAATTTTATTAACCTTGTATTCCAAAGGCAGTGTAAGTGCAAATTCTACAACTCTGTAATCTAAAAAAGGACATCTGACTTCTATGGAATTATCGGCAAGCAATCTGTCCCAATATCTTAAAACTTTTGGTAAACTCAAATATAATAATAAATTAAATAAGTATTTTAAATATAAGTTTTTATCAATATTCTTAGGGTTTAACAAATAATTTTTTATTTGATTTTTTTCACTTTCTGTCAACGGTCTTTTTATATTTTTTTTATAAAGATTTAAAATATATAAAGCAAGAAGATATTTCTTTTCCTTTATTGCTTGTCCTATCCCAATCATAAAACCATAGTAGTATCCAAAAATTTCATCAGATCCGTGTCCTTCTATTACTGCCTGGTAACCGCTTTCATGTATGTTCCTGTATACATTGTAATATCCCGTATCCGAAATACAACATGGCGCATTTAAAGCTATTAATGCTTTTTGATAATCTTCTTTAAATAATTCTTTTGAGTATCTGATTTTTACAACTGTATCATTGTATTTTTCCGTTAATTGCTTAACTCTGTTATATTCATCAATACTTTTATCCTCATTTGAGTAGGTAAAAGTTTTTATATTATACCCTAGTTTTTCTTTTATTAAAGTATATATGACGGAAGTATCAGTTCCGCCCGATAATGTCATTGCTATTGGTATTTTTGCATCATATCTTAATTTTATGGCATCAACTAAAAGATTTTCAAAATAGTCAATTACTTCTTTTTTATTTTTATAATTTATGTTTAAATTGGAAATATTAAAATCACTAAATTTATAGTATCTGCATTTTTTTATTTTATTATCATTTGTTATTTCAATGTATTCTCCTGCATTAACTAAATGAAAATTTTTATTGAGTATTTTTTGTTCAAAATCTATACTGTTTTTAACATATAAAGTGTCAATGTAGGCTTGATTAATTTCAAACGGAAAATTTAAAACTCTTAATAAAATTGGTTCCGAAGAAGAAAAAGCATAAGAGTTTTCATTATAATAGTAAAATAATTGTTTGACTCCAAACCTGTCATTAACCAGATAAGTTGAACCTGAAGTTTTATCATAATAAGCAAAACAAAATGTACCGTTTAACTTATGAAGAATTTTCAATCCGTATTTTTTTAAAAGGTGTAATAATACTTCTTCATCAGACTCATTAACCAGTTCAATATTTTTTAAATATGTTTCTTTTAATTCCTTATAATTATAAATTTGTCCGTTAAAAGTAATCATATTTCCGTCAAGTATCATTGTATCGGGATTATTGGTTGAATAATCTCTGGCAAGTCTTGCTTGAAAAAAGTTAATATTGTCCGTTTGTTGAGTTAAAAATCCGTTAGATTGTTTATTTAACAGTTCTTCCTTTATTTTGTCGATATCTAAATTAATATTTTTAAAACCAAAAATTCCGCCCATTAATCTTTTGAACCTCATTTAAATATTGAATTTGTCTTTATTATATTCATAAGTACTATTTTTTAGAAACACAAGCACTGATTGCGTCCATTAGCCTTGCAACTTCAATAATTTGTATATCATAATTTCCCTGCAGTTTTTTATTTTGTTTGGGTATAATGGCTTTTTTAAATCCTAATTTTTGTGCTTCATATATGCGTTTTTCAAGATTTGATACATTTCTTATTTCGCCCGATAAACTGATTTCACCTATAATCACGCAATTAGTGTCAACTACTACATCACGATAACATGTAGCAATTGCAAGAGCTATACCTAAATCCGCAGCAGGTTCATCAATTTCAATTCCGCCTGTTACGTTTACATAAACATCGTGTTTTGACAGATTTAAACCGATTCGTTTTTCGAGCACGGCAATAATTTGCAGGAGTCTGTTAAATTCAGTTCCCGTTGAAACTCGTCTTGGGGACGGATAGGATGTTGCCCCAACCAGTGCCTGCACTTCCACCAAAAGTGCGCGGGTCCCCTCATTCGTTGCTATAATAACGCTTCCCGGTACTGCATTATCAGTTCTTTCTTTCATAAACAACTCACTTGGGTTTGTTACTTCTTCCAGCCCGTTTTCAGCCATATTAAACACACCGATTTCATTTGTCGAGCCGAAACGATTTTTTATAGACCTTAATAGTCTTTGCGACTTATATTTATCACCCTCAAAATATATAACGGTATCAACCATGTGTTCTAAAACCTTTGGCCCTGCTATATTTCCGTCCTTTGTAACATGCCCGATAATAATAACCGTAATGTTTTTGTTTTTTGCAATATCCATTAAAGTGTTAGTACACTCGCGTATTTGTGATACACTTCCTGATGAACTTGTTATATTTGATGTATAGATAGATTGAATTGAATCAATAACTAATATTTCAGGTTTAATTGTTTCAAGCTGTGTTATAACGGACTCTAAATTTGTTTGCGAATAAACATATAAATTATCCGAATTTACATTTAATCTTTGAGCACGCAGCTTTACCTGTGAGCTTGATTCTTCCGCGCAGACATATAAAAGTTTTTTGCCTTTTTTACAAATATTGCCCGCGGTTTGCAAAATAAGGGTAGATTTACCAATTCCGGGGTCGCCTGCTAAAAGCACCAGTGAACCTTGAACAAGTCCATTACCTAAAACTCTGTCCAGTTCTTCAAATCCCGTGGAAAATTTTATGCTCTCTTTTATTTCTATTTCTTTTATCAAACAAACAGGGCTATCATCTGTTATAATGTTTTGTTTTTGGTTTGTTTGTTTTACTTCAACTTCCTCCGTTAAAGTTCCCCAGCTCCCGCAATCGGGGCATTTGCCTATATATTTTGCGGATTCATATCCGCAGTTTTGACATACCCACTTTGTTTTAACTTTCGCCATTTATAAGCATTCCTTTTCTTTTTTCCCTTAAATCCTCTTTAGAATCAATTATATGAACATTTTTAATAAGTGAATTGGCTATTAAAAGTAGAAACGGATTAACTCCGGGGCTTGTGTTCATATAAATTTTAGTATCAGATTTTTCAGCTTTTTCTTTATTAAAATTTTCTTTAATCGCAAGTTCAAAATTTATATTTATACTGTATTTTTTACTTTCTTCTTTCATAAGCAGTATAAATTCATTTTGAGGAAAAGTTTTTGAACTTATTAGTTGAATTTTAATTCCGTCTTGAGCTGTTTTATAAACATCTGCCTGCAAATTACCATAATTTACTGTTGTAATTAATATTGAAATATAGTCGTCTTCGGTACTTTCATCACTTCCGGCTTTATTTCCTATTTCAAGTTTAAAAGCGTTAGGGTATGTTAAAGGAAGCCATGGCAGGTACATTAATATTGTTGCTTTTAATGTTTGAGCGTCAGAAGTTGAAGCTGCTGCTACAAAAGATATATATTTTGTAATATCAGATATTAATTCATCCTTTAAGCTCATGCCGATTTTATTGTATTGTGCGAGCATTTGATATAAGTTTGTCATTGCTTCTTTGGAGTTATTTTTTAATAAATTTGCCAGAGCACTCAAATCAGTATTAGCAGCTAAAAGTAAAAGTCCTAAACTTTGATTTATCCCGTCTTTACTGTTTGCTAATTGGCTTAAAAGCTGTTCAAAGTTTTTAGGCATATTCAAAAGCTGTTTTAACATGTCTATTGTCTGCTGTTTATCAAGCATAGCAAGCTCTGCGGTTGTTTGACTTAACTGCTGCATTGTTTTTGGCAGAATTGTTTGACTCGGTTTGTTTAATACTGAATTTTCGTTTTGACTGTTTTGAAAAATTCGGCTATTTTGAGCACTAGCCGTCCTTGCCGTATTATATCCGCCTATAAAACTGTTTATAAATTGAAATGGATTTATATTTGTCATTACTGTAGATTATAACATTATTGCTTTATTTTTAATATTTATTAATGAGAAATTAAAATTTGGCAATAAACTTTATTTTAAAATAATTTATTTACCCAATAAATAAATCGTGAAGTCGTGTTGTTGTGCATATAATAATATATCGGGATAATTAGCATCTAATTCTTCAAGAGAATTATATTTTGCAACTATTGCATTTATTTTTGGATTATATAAATTTGATTCATTATGTAGACTGCTATATTGATTTTTTGTTGTAATTAATGCATCATTTGCTTGATGTATAGCATCTTTTATATCTGAACCTTTTATTGTTTTTGAGCCGATAGTATATTCCTTTTCATCTCTAATTTGTGTTTCATATTGGATTTTTGCAAATTGTTCATAAAACAATCTATATTCTTCATCTGTCAGGTTTAATTGTTGTTTTATTACAGATGGTATTATTTGCCTGTAATAACTTAAATATTTGTTTCGTCCTGAAATTATTTTACTTAAAGTTTTGAAATCTTTGCTTTCACCGCCACCGGAAGCTTGATTTTCATTTCCTGCGTTAGCTATATTTACATTCTCAACTTCAATACTTACTCCGACTCTTTGTCTTCTATATGTAGATTTATCATCTAAGGATATATATGAACCACATAAAAAACCGCCTTTTGCTACGTCAGATAATGTATTTACTATTTCCAGTTGCGTTATTGTGCTTGCCATATGTACATATAACCTTAATGATTTTGGTGTTGTACCGGGAGTAAATCCATATTTTGATAAATCAAAATCATCGGGCAATTGTGAAAAATTAATTACTTTGTATGTTTGACCTTTATATTCTTGTGTTGGAATTAAATCCGGTTTGATTATTTTACTTGTGAATACAATTTGTCCCGTTTGATTTATTTTATCTTGAGAATCACCGATTGAATCAACTTTATCCAGAGCATCTTTCTTTGAATTATAAAAACTGTCACTAACGCCTTTTAAGTCTGCCTCTGCCATAATTTTAGCTATTGTATAGTCATCCTTATGTCTGAACACTGTTGCGGCATAATCTGCATCTATTTGATTTGTGTTATACAGTTCAAGCCAATGGTGATTTTTTATAAGTTCAAATATTCTGTCTCTCGTTCCAACAGGCAGTGAATATTTTTCCAATATATTTCTTGCATATAATGCAGATACCGTCGCATGTTCTTTATCAACAACACCTTCCGATTTTGCAATATCGTGAAGAATAACGGATAATTTTAATATTGTTTTATCAATATTAGATAATCCTTGGTAATTTTCATTGTTCATTGACTCTTGCAATACTTTTAAAATATGAGTATCAACCGATAATTCATGAGTTGTATGCTGCTGTTTACCTATTACATTTATGAATTCCGGCATACCTTGTATGAGTGAATTAAGTGCTTTATTAAGCGCTTCATTTCCTGTATTAACCGAATTCTCTCTGACAAATTTATTGGCAAGTTCATATACTTTAGCTTCAACAGGATTTGTTAAATCAAGTTCCAAATTTTCTGTATTAACATTAATTATTCCGTCATAGCCACTTGATAGCCCGTCTTTTGCAGGTGTGATTCCTAGTTTCTTTAATACAGCGGTCTGCTCTGTTTCTGATAAACCTTCTAATGCTTTAGTTAAATCACTTAAAAATTCTGTCCTTGGATATTCTAATGGAATACCGTTTTTACCGAATTGTGAAAAATCGGTTGTTGCAAGCATATTTTCTAAAGTTTTATCATTATTTGCAAAAAATCCTTGCATCATAGCTTTTTGTGCTGTTCTTGTAACATCCGTAGGTATTATTGTTTGATTTAAGTTTTTATTTACTTCCATTAACATTGAATTAATCTCTGTTAATTCGCTTCCTGTTAAACCTATTCTTTCTAATTCGGATTTTACAAGAGACAATGATGAATATAAATTTACTTTTTGTGCTAAAGACATTTTGTCCATGTTATCAATACTCTGTAATATTGCATATTCCTTTGCAACTTCGACACTCATTCCTTTATCTATCAGATTTATTATCAAATTACATTTTGAATTTGTTAATTTGTCTGAAACATCTATTGCAGTTTTTGTGTCAAACCCTTTTGATATTAATGTTAAAATTCTTTGATATTGTTCTTTGTATGAATAACATATTACTTCTATATCATGAAGGTCTTTAATTCCGCCTTTTACAAGCTTAATAGCTATTGATTGTTCTTCTTCAGATAAAGAAGAACATATTTCTACTATATCATGAGTGTCTGTCATTCCTGCTTTTACAAGCCCAATAGCTGTTAATTGTTCTTCTTTAGATAAAGTAGAACATATTTCTTCTATATCATAAAAGTCTGTAATCCCGGCTTCCGCAAGCTTAATAGCTGTTGGAATATGTTCTTTAGGTAAAGAACATATTTTTCTCATGTCTATCTCTCCGTCTTTTACAAGCTCAATAGCTGTTAATTGTTCTTCTTCAGATAAAGAACATATTTTTTCTATATCATAAATGTCTGTCATTCCGGCTTTTGCAAGCTCAATAGCTGTTGAGTGGTATTTTACAGGTACAATAGAACATATTTTTTTTAAATCATAAGGGTTTGTAATCCCGGCTTTAAAAAGCTCAAAAGCTGTTGAAATATATTTTTTAGGTAAAGAACATATTTCTTCTAAATAATAAGTTAAGTCTGTAATCTCGGCTTTTGCAAGCTCAATAGCTGTTGAGTGGTATTCTACAGGTACAATAGAACATATTTTTTTTAAATCATAAGTGTCTGTAATCCCGGCTTTAAAAAGCTCAAAAGCTGTTGAGAGGTATTTTACAGGTAAGGAACATATTTCTCTTATAGCATAAGAGTTTTCAACATCGGCTTTTAAAAGCTCAATAACTGTTGATTGGTGTTCTTCAGGTAAGGAACATATTAGTCTTATAAAATCAGTGTCTGTAATCCCGGCTTTTGCAAGCTTAATAGCTGTTGAGTGGTATTCTTCAGGTAAGGAACATATTTCTTTTATATCATAATAGTTTTTAACTCCGGCGTTTAAAAGCTCAATAGCTGTTGAAATATGTTTTTTACCTAAAGAACATATTTCTTTTAAATAATAAGTGTCTGTAATTCCTGCTTTTACAAGCTTAATAGCTGGTGAAATATTTTCTTTAGGTAAAGGACATATTACTCTTATAACATCAGTGTCTGTAATTCCGGCGTTTAAAAGCTCAAAAAATGCTGATTGTTGTTCTACAGGTAAGAAAGATGTATTTATTATAGCATTAACATCATTAACATCTATCATTTCGGCTTTTAAAAATTCAATAAATTTTGATTGCTCTTCTACAGGTACAAAATAACATATTATTATAGCATTAACATCTGTCATTCCGGCTTTTACAAGCTCAATAACTGTTGAGAGTTGTTCAGGTTTCAGTGCATATAAAATTTTTATGTATTCATC
>CANPWQ010000030.1 GCA_947584965.1 Candidatus Gastranaerophilales bacterium
GAACAATCTTTAAATGAGCTTAGGGTTAATTATATTGATTTAATTTTAATCCACGAACCTTATTCAAATTCTTATGATATGTATAGAGCTATGATTGAAGCTCAAAAAGAAGGAAAAGTAAGAGCAATTGGGATTTCAAATTTTAGCGAAAGATTATATAAAGAATTTATTTCAAATTGCAAAATAATCCCTGCAATTAATCAGATTGAAGCTCATATTTTCTACCAAAAACAAGAATTTCAAAATCTAATGCAAAGTTATGGTACTTTTTTGATGGCTTGGAGTCCATTAGGAGCAGGGTTAGGGGATATTTTTTCCAATCCGACAATTAAAAATATTGCTCAAAAATATTCAAAAACTCCAAGTCAAATTGCTCTTAAATTTTTAGTTCAAAGAAATATTATTGTAATTCCAAGAACCTGCCATAAGGATAGAATGATTGAAAATATTAACCTGTTTGATTTTGAATTAACATCAGAGGAAATGGAAGCATTATCAAAACTGGATAAAAATAAAACGCTTTTTTCTTGGACAAATTATTACAATTAAAGTTCTGCTTTTAATTATAAAACTGTTTTTTATGATACTATTGCCGTATTAAAAGAAAATTTGTTTTGATGAAGTAAAAGAGTGAGGAGGATTTTCTTCATATTTTCATCTAAAATCCCATTGTATTCTCCCTGTTTTGTAATTTTGTATTGTGGGATTAAGCAATCAAAACTTTCATTCCTTTTGTATGCCTGAATGTATCTTCTTAAAGTTCCGATTGATATACTTCCTAAAAACTCGTAGGCTTTTGGTAAAAATAATCCTGAATTGTATAAATCTAAAAATTCAAAGTCCGCTTGGTTGTGAGTCGGATATTTTTTTCGATGTTCAAGTGCCGCTTTTACAATGTTTATTCTATGATTAGCAGTCTGCCGAGCTTTATCCGTTACAATCGGAGGTTTGTAATTTAGGGTACAAGAGCCGTTGACTTCGTTTCGCATTCTCTTAATTTCTGTTGTAATTCAGGCTCTAAACTTGAAAACAATATTTCATAGCTTATTCCGCCTTTAACTTTAATTTCTCTTGAAATATATTTACTTTCAGGTTTATTAATCTCTAACCTTATCGAACGGCTTGTTACACCCTTTGCTTGTGCCACATTATTAATATTTATATATAAGTCATTGTCTTGGATTATTGACAGTTCAAAATCTTTGCACTCCATTTCGTTTTTCCTTTCGTAAAAACTTCATTCCGTCAGATTTTTCACAAGGACGGTACTCATCCTCTAATCAAAAAGATACACAACAAGTATTAGTTTACTATATTAAAAATTAAAATAAACAAAGCTATGAGATTTTGTTATTGAAAGAACTGCAAATAAGAATAATATTACTAAAATTACAGTATAAATATAATTGTTAGATTTTATATATAAACTTGCTAATTGTGTTGAATTTTTAAAGAACAATACTATAAATAGTCCTAATAAAAGAATTAATATGTTTATTTGAGCATTATGCGGAGGCTGAAGCATAAATATCATATTTAATCCGTCTAATTTAAAATTAATTAATGAAAAATCTACGCCCAAAAGAATTTTTAATAAATTAAAAGAATCTTTTAAATTTTCCATTTTTATAAACGGAACTGTTAAAAGTATTGTTATAAATGTTATTGCTACGGATAATTGCTTAGGAATTACTATGTTAAGTTTTTCCCAAATTTTATTAATAAAAACTAAAATACCGTTTAGTAAACCATAAACAATATTTACCAAATTTGAACCTTGCCATAAACCATACAAGAGAAAAACAATCACAATATTACCTAATGTATATAAAAAGTTTTTTGACCTTTTTGATAGCGGATAATATATATAAGTCTTAAAAAATCTAATAAGAGTCATATTCCATCTTGACCAATAATCAGTTATGCTGACAGCTTGATATGGTGAATTAAAATTCCAAGGAAGACTTATATTAAATAGTATTCCAATACCAAGTGCCATATCACAATATCCCGAAAAATCAAAATATCCTTGAAGAACAACAGATACGCAATATGTCCATGAAATATTAAAATATTCAAATACCCCGACAGTATGAGTACAATAATTTATAAAATCTGCCAATCCGTCAGCAAAAACAACTTTTTTGAGTAACCCTATTGTAATCATAAAAATTCCGAAATAAATATTATCTTGGTTTATTTCTTTTTTAGATAAATCATTAAATTGCGGAACCATTTCCTGATGTCTTACTATTGGACCGGAAAGAAGCTGTGGAAAGAAACATATAAATAGTGTGTAATCAATTATATTATAGTTTTTTGCTTCCTCTTTATAACAATCAATAATATATGATATTTGCTGGATGGTGAAAAAACTTATTCCCAACGGCATTATTATTGCCATTGTATTAAAAGGTATTATACTAACTTTTTCAAATAAACCGGCTAAAAAAGAAAAATACTTGAAAAATATTAATAAAAATATATTACCTGTAATCCCAAATATTAAAATATATTTTTTTAATATTTTTTCTAAATTTAATTTTAAAATATAACTTAAGGAATAGTTGAAAATTATTGAAATTAATAATATCCATATATAATCTATTTTATAGCTGCCATAAAAGTATAGAGAAGCAATAATTAAAAAAATTTTAGCTGTCTTATACAGTTTGAATTTATTTAATATAAAATAACCGATAAACACTATCGGCAAAAATATAAAAAGAAATTCCAGTGAATTAAAAAGCATTTTCCCCTCTATAACCTATATTTTTTATCTGAAAAGTTTGTAACCTTAAAATCTTTGCACAATCACTGCGTTTTCTTTCTGCAGCTTGTATGCGCTTTGAAATCCTAAATGCAATATTATAAGTATTCCGCAAAATATCAAATAATGATTTATACTTATATTCCATATCTTGTATAACACTATACTATACAATTTATATATTTATGATAATATAGTCATGTAAAATAGTAAAGTTCTTAAATTACTTAATTTTATTGAAGTTACGTGGAGGATAAGAGTTTAGATTTTAACATTGATAATCAAAATAACTAACATATAGTATTTTAAGGGGGGGGGGGGAATTAAATGAAAAAATATAAAAATTTTATATTTATAATATTATGTCTGATTATAAGCCTTATTATCATTACATTTAATATATATATGGACCCTTACGATACAAAAAATTTTGACAATACAACAATGGATCATTTGGAAAATTCCAAAAAAATTGCTTATACGCATTTAAATTATACAAAAAAAAATAAATATGAATATCTTGTAATAGGACAATCAAATACCAGTGGTATCAGCGGAATAATTTACAAATATTCCTGCAAAGCAAAAGACCAAATATATTATTTGCTATTAGAAGATATGTCTTTTGAAGAATTGTATGATTTATTAAAATATTATTTAAAACTTCATCCTGAAACAAAAAATATTTTATTTGCCATGGAAGTTGGTCCTTTTATATTGAATGATAATGATCGCTATGAAATTCCAAAAAATCCACCCGGGAAATTTGCTGATTTTATAAACCTATATTTTTCGATTTCTGCGACAAAAAAATCTGTTAATAAACTGATATCGCTAAATAAACGCGAAAACAGTCAAAATTTAACACCGGGAAAAGATTATTATAATTATAATGAAAAAAGAATATTTTATTCTCATCAAGCATTTGTAGAAAAAAATGTTAATAAATTTAAAAGGATTTATGAATTCTTAAAGCAAAAAGATTTGAAAGTATTATATTTTATACCGCCGGTTAATGCTTTATTTATTGTAAGTAATTACGAAAATGTTGAAATATTTAAAAGAAAAATAGCTGAAATAACTCCGTTTTATGATTATGCCTATGTAAATGATTATACAACAAAACCAATAGGCTATTACTTTACAGATGCTATTCATGTTAATTATAATTTTTTCGGGAAAGAAATTTCGGATCTGCTCATGCTTAATAATGCGAACGAAGAATATACCGCATTTATTACATCCGAGAATATTAATACTATATTAAATCAACAAAAGAATTTAAAAGATGACTATATAAAAAATAACAAAAAATATATCGATTCCTATCTTGAGTTATATCCATCCGGTAAGTTCAATGATGAACAATATGATAAAAAATTATATCGATCTGATGAACAAAAAGTATTGGAAAATTATTTGGAAAAAAAGTATAAGTCTTCTCTACTAACTTGTGGATGATTAGCCAGATGTAAAGAAACATCTGATTTAATTATTTGAATCATTTAGTTATACAAAGCGAATTATTGAGCCAAAGGCGAAATCAATGAGCCTGCATGCGTTAGCTGATTATTTAAGGGCAACTAAAAACCAAACAGGAAGCCAACTTTCCGTAAAAATCAAACTAACCGTAAATATCAAACTACTCAATTAACTACATTTTACATTAAAAAAGAAGTCTTATTGACTCCTTTTAAAATGGTGGGCCATCCTGGACTCGAACCAGGGACCTTACGCTTATCAGGCGTACGCTCTAACCACCTGAGCTAATAGCCCTCACTCCTTTCCTATAATTACATAGACACATTTAAAAATCAAGTTCTAATCTTCATTTAATGGTCTTAATAATATTATTGAATTTAAATTCAACTGCAAAAAGTCGTGAGTCTCCGCTTTTCTATTAGGGAATTCTCTATGAACAACTTCGCAATTTTTTATTGCAACAAATCTTTTTGCACCGTTTAATATATCAGACAATACTCTATTTTTTCTTCCTGTTTTTGGCATAAATACATTACCTTTTATTTGGTAGTCTTTTGTTATAACCAAAACACGTTCTGACCATATTCCTGTTATAAAATTGTTTTCATCTGTTTCATGTTGATTACTCATTGTTACTTTGCCCTTTCCTATAATGCATTTGAATATGACTGAAATAATGGTAAATACAACGACAGTGCCAAGAAAGCGACTATGGCGCCTATAAATATCAACAATATTGGTTCTATCAATTTACCCATTGTATCAATTATTAAATCCAATTGTTGGTCTATGTGCTGGACACTTTGTGTCATTAATTCTCCAAGTCTGCCTGATTGCTCTCCCGTTGCGACCATGAATAATATCATTTTTGGAAATATATTTGCAGCTTTTAATGATTCTGACAAATGTGCTCCTGCTTGCATCTTTTTTATTGATATTTTTATTGCATCTTGCATGACTGAATTGGATAATGTTGATCTTGATAAATACAAACATTCTATAATAGGTATACCTGCATCATAAGCAATTTGTAATACAGTTAAAAAGTTTGAAAATGCTGCTGATTTTACTAAATCTGATATCAACGGAATTGATAATAATATTGCATCTATCTTTCTTCTTGACGGCTCCCAGCGTAGGAAATACATCAATGAACCCACTATAGCTATTAAACCAAGAGGAATTATCATCCATTTATCTTTTAAGAACTCGCCCATATTTATACAGCATTGAGTTACAAAAGGTAACGCCTTACCTTGCTGCTCAAACATATCTTTAAATGCAGGAAATACAAACATTAACATTACCAGTACTACTACTACGGCCAAACATACTACAAATATAGGATATGTTACGGCTGATATTACCTTTCCTTTAATATCACCTTGTTTTTTCAAGAGTTCTATTAATCTTTCAAAAGTTTTATCAATTTCACCGGAATCTTCTCCTGCTTTTGCCAGCCCTATATATACCTGTCCGAACAAATTTGGATACTTTGCGATGGTATCTGACAGCGTATATCCTGAGATAATTTGTTTTTTTATCTCCTGTGCAAGCATTCTTACTTGCCTTGATGCCGCATCTTTTTCTATAAATATTAAACTTTCAAGAATTGGTAATCCTGCTTTATTTAATGTTAAAAAAGTCTGGGTAAAATCTATTTTTTCTTTTAATGATAGTGATTGTAAATTAAATACCTGACCCATTGAAGCATTTGATACGACTTTTACTGAGATAACTTTATATCCCATATTTCGTACACGAACTCGGGCCTCCACTTGTGATTTAGCATCAACATGCCCTTTTACGGTATCTCCGTTCCATTTTTGTGCTTCATACTCGTATTTTGCCATTAAGAATCTATCCTCATTCTTTTACCGGACCAAGAACACGAACAAATTCTTCAATTGTTGTTCTTCCGTCTATTATGTGTTTTAAACACGCATTATGCAAAGTCTTCATTCCTGCCCCGATTGCGACTTCTTCTATTTCTACATCATGCGCGCCTTGTGCTATAAGTCTTTTTATTTCTTTCGTTATAGGCATTATTTCAAAAACACCAATACGTCCGGAATATCCTTCAAAATTACATTTATCACAACCATTTGCCTTATAAACAGGGGTTTGCATGAATTTTTGTATTTCTTTTTCCCCGCCCGTTACTACCAGTTCCGCTTCTTCTTTTGTCGGGTAATATTGAGACCGGCAGTGAGGACATAATTCTCTTACAAGTCTTTGTGCTACTACACCTATTAATGTTGATGATACAAGATAATCTTTTGCGCCCATATCTATCAACCTTGTAATTGTTGAAGCAGCAGAGTTTGTGTGCAGTGTTGACAATACAAGGTGACCTGTTAATGCAGCCGATATAGCTGTTTCCAAGGTTTCTATATCACGAATTTCACCCACCAGTATAACATCAGGGTCTTGTCTTAATATTGAACGCATACATGACGCAAATGTTATTCCTGCTTTTGGATTTACTTGCGATTGATTTATCCCGTCAATTCGAATTTCGACAGGATCTTCAATTGTTGTTATATTTATTTTTTCTTCATTTATTGCTCTTAATAATGTATACAGTGTTGTTGTTTTACCTGAACCGGTAGGACCTGTTGTTAATATTATTCCGTTTGGAGCACTTTCCATTTTCTTTATCAACGCCATTTCTTCAGGTGATGCACCATTTAAGTGCAATTCATCTTTAACTGATGACAATGATATAGCCGGTGCTAATATTCTTATCACCATCTTTTCGGCATCACCAACAGGAAGCGTGTTAATTCTGAAGTCATAATCCATATCTTTATAAGTAATAGAAAATGAACCATCCTGAGGTCTTCTGTGTTCCGCTATATTCATCTTGGATATTACTTTTAAACGCGTTAAAATAGCTGATTCAGATTTGCTCGGCAATCTTAAAACTTCATGCAATATACCGTCTTTTCTGTAACGCACTACATATCCGTCTAATCTCGGCTCAATATGAATATCACTGGCTTTCATATCTATACCGTCGGATATCATTTTATTTACAAATTTTACAACTATATTAGAATCATCTTTTAACTCTTTTTGTGCCTGTTCAAATAATGTTTCTTCTTGCTCAAATGCTAATGCTTGTTTCTTTATTTTATTAACCAGCTTATTAGTCGCCTTTTTTTGTTCACTAAACAAATTTTGAACGCATACTGTAAATTCATAATGAGTTATTACCATTATGCTGGGTTTTAATCCCGTTAAAAAGATAATATCATTTATTACTTTTTTATCATTAGGATTAACCATTCCGACTACTAATACTTTATCATCGTAACTGATTGGTATAACTTTATTTAATTTAATAAAGTCCTCCGGCAGCATTGATAATACGGAATCATCTATTTTCAACTGATCCTGTGTTACCACTTCATATCCTAATTGAGCGGATAATGCTGTTCTTAAATCTTCAAGAGTAATTACACCTTGTTGAACTAATATTGTTCCCAGCGGAATATGCATTTTTTTGGATTCTACAAGAGCATTAAAAATTTGCTCTTTTGTTACAAATCCCATTTCGACGAGTACTTCACCGATTTTTTTTGAACGATATTTCTCTTTATCTTCATTATTATCGTCATAACCTGCATCAACTAATGATTCTTCATCATCTATCGGATCATCATATTTCAAAGTTATCTTACTATAATCATCAACAGTTTCTTGTACAGGCTGTGATATTATTGATTTCTCTTCTATATGCATATTAGTTTTTACATAACTCAACAATGCGGAAAAATCGTCATCACCAACTGTTTTAGTACTGATTTTATCAAAACCGCTTACAGACATTATCAAGTCTTTCACATCCGGCGGTATTGAAGGTTTGGATGATATTACATATACAATACCCTTTTCAGCTCGTAACGGAATATAAGACTGCAATTCCATTTCTTTGATATTGAATCTTGAGACTAATGAAAAATCTACAATAGGTTTTATTTTTTCTAATATTTGACCGGTCATTTATTCGTCACCTTAAAGTTCAGCCACATCTTCCGTATCTTTTAAGATTCTTGGCGTCATTAATATTAACAATTCTTCTTTTTTCATTCCCTTATGCTGGTTTCTGAACAATGCACCAATTATAGGAATATCTCCAAGTATCGGTATCTTTGATACGGTGTTTTGCTCTGTTTCTGTTATCATTCCACCTAACAACAGGGTTTCTTCATCTTTAATTCTTACGTTGGTTAAATCTAAATCATGTCTTTGCAATAATGTTGCTGCGATATATGGTTCATTTTCATAAGTATCGGTAATTTCTTTATAAACTGAAGCATATTGCGGTTTCATTGTTAATGATACATAACCGTCAGGACTTATAAATGGTGTTATCTCTACCTTTATACCGTTATCATCACCAATATTATATGTTTTTTGTACAGAATTTGATGTCATATTACCTATTACTGAAGAAGATAATATTTGTACTGTTGTAGATTCAACATAATCCTGAGTTAAATCGATAGTTGATTTTTTACCATTCGTTAAGACAATTTTTGGATTAGCCAGCATCCTGCCTTTTTCATTACTAATCAGATACGAAATAGTTTGCTGAAGTGAATGTGCGCTAGACCCATTACTTGGACCATGCCACATAATCGGACCAGATCTTGTATTTCCTTCGGCATCAAACGATAAATTCAAATGTTTTCCGGAATATGTCCAAGAGTTGTTAAAATCTCTTGACCCACTTTCAGTTAAAGCAATTATTGATATTTCTAAATATGCCTGAGGTTGTTTTCTGTCATTTTCAAGTATAAAATCGTTTACCATTTGTATTTGTTGTTCCGTACCTCCAACCATTGTTAACGTTCCAAGTTCCGGCTGAACATATATTGATAACGTTGGTTTAGCTTGATATGAAGATATATTACCTGTTGTTACTCCGCTTTTTAACGTACACGCTATAGTACCACCGCCTAATGTACCTTCCTGAGAAGTTTCTACACCTGATTGCATTTCTATTGAAGCATTTAATTGAGCTTGAAATGTACCTGAACCTGCTCCCGTAGTCGCTGAGCCGGCTGCTGCAGGTATATTAAACAATGTTTCACATATCATCTTAGCCATTTCAAACGGAGTTGTATGATTTACTCTATATGTTGTCATTACCGGCTTTTTATCAAATTTTTCTACTATTTTTTTTGCCATTTGATAGTCATTTTCCGTACCAAATATTAACAACTCATTTCTATCTGCATTAGTTGTTACAATTGGTCCGAAAGATAACCCCGGTGCATTTAATGAAAATATATTTGTATTTAAAAAGTGTGCTAAATATGCAGCATCAGCATATTTTACGGGTAATACCGCTATATTATCTTTTGTTAAGTTTAATTTTTCAGCGCTTGCAGTTGAAACCACCAGCATTGTTTTATCTTTTATAACATACGTCAAATTAGTCATTTTCATAACCATTTTAAACGCATCTTCCAAACTTACATCAACCAAATCTAATGTAACCGTTCCTGTTGCAGACTCATGAAATACTATATTTAATCCTGCTTTATCCGCAAACATTCTTAACACTTGCTGGACATCTGTATCTCTCAAACTTAATGTTATTTTTTGATCATTCATTGTATTAAAGTTAATATCACCTTCTAATCTGATTTTATTTGGTGATGAATAATCAGTTCTTACCGCGGGTTGAGACATGTCATATACCAGAGGAGCCGCATTCGCTGTTATATTACTTGCCAGCACTGTTGCGCATCCTGTTATTATCATTAGTTTTGATATATTTTTTAAACTTCTTTTCATAATATATACTTTATACTCCTCTAATTATTATTCTTATATCTTCCTGCAAATTTATTTTCCAGATTATCCACAGCCGGTTCTTTCTCTAATGCGCCTTTTGTAAATAATTGTCCGACTGAAGCTACATAACTGTTATTTTTGTAATTTATTAATACTTTTTCTTTTGTTATACTTTGTATTTTATATCCGGAGATAACATCTCCCTCTTTTACAAACTGATCCTTTCCGTTTAGATTCACTATCGCGGACGGACTTTGTGCATCATATAATATTCCCGAAATTTGAGTTTGTAATAATTTCGTTAAATTTTCATCGGGTTCTGATGCAACAGGAGGTTCTATTATCTCAAAATCTGTTGTATTTAATAAGGCGTAAGACTTGTCCTCTTTTGGTGATATAACCGGAGGTTTAAAAGGATTTAATCTTGATGTCGGATTATAAGATACCATTATTGTATCATTTGCTTTGGGCGTTATATTTAAATCATCTTTTGAAAACAAATCATCATTAGTTGTGTTTTGGTTATTGTCATTCGCTGGTGTCACCGTAGCTACGATTTCACCATTTTCTCCGTTCGTTGTTACATTTGCCGAATTGCCGTCTGTATTATTAAAATCAACACTCATCATATCCGTACCATCGCCGCCGGCTTGTTCAAAAAATTTATCTCCCAAATCTTGAGAATTTTCTTGAGTAGCATTTTCAGGATTGTTATCTTCAATTTCAATACCGTTTTCCTGTACTTGCTCTTGATTTTGCGAAGGAACTGCTGCCATTTCATTTCCGGAGTTTTTTAATTTGGGAAGCAGCATAAACACACCTCCAGCTATCAAAATCAATAAAATTATTAAGAAAATTAACATTGTATTTCCGCTTTTTTTTGGAGATCTATTTTCTGCTTCATAATCAGAATCATCTTCATCGTATTCGTCTGAATATTCTTCATCATTTGCATTTGAATCATATTCATTTTCTTCTTGCATATCTTCCGAATTATCTATTTCTTCCCATTGATTTTTGTTATCTACCATAATTCTCACTCTTTATTCCGAATAAGTTTCTTTTTATATTCTACACGCATTCATTAAAATGGGCAAATATTTTTACATATTTCCTTTTTTCAGTTTAAATTGTTTTATAATTTATTACGTCAATCATTTGCTGTATATTTTTATGATTAATTAAAATAAAACTTAAATAATAAGCTCCTAAGTATTTACAAAGAGTATTTTACATAAACACAGCTAATAAAAAAGGCGGCACCCAGATTCGAACTGGGGATAAAAGCTTTGCAGGCTTCTGCCTTACCACTTGGCCATGCCGCCATAATAAAAAGCGGAAGACGGGACTCGGACCCGCGACATTCTGCTTGGAAGGCAGATGCTCTACCAACTGAGCTACTTCCGCATACATTTTGCTTGTCGCTTCTTTTTTATATTATCCTAAACATTTTTATTTCGCAATAGTATATTTAAATTTTCCGTAGGGTGAAATCGAGCGAAAGCGAGTGAACTCGAGAACGTGAGGGCAAAGTAAGCAGAAGGGCAAAGCCCGACGCGAACTACTTGCCCGAGAGAAAGGAAATTTCAAGACAGCGAAATTTCCGTAGGGTGAAGTCGAGCGAAAGCGAGTGAACCCGAAAATGTGAGGGCAAAGTGAGCAGAAGGGCAAAGCCCGACGCGAACTACTTGCCCGAGAGAAAGGAAATTTCAAGACAGCGAAATTTCCGTAGGGTGAAGTCGAGCGAAAGCGAGTGAACCCGAAAATGTGAGGGCAAAGTGCGACATTGGATTAGATTAATGATTTTATTCCCAAGAATATTAATAATAATCCGCCCGCTATATCTAATCCTTTTGTCGGAAGCCTTTTTAATTTATTTGCCGACCAAAATCCTGTCATGGAAAGTATTAACGTTACAATACCTATTTCCGCTGCCGGAATTAATATATTTTTTACATTGGTAAATTTTATTGTTATTCCTGCTCCAAGCGCGTCTATACTTGTTGCTATACCTAAACTTAACAAACATATTATTGTTATACAATTATAACTGCCTGTTTGTTCTTCTTTAGAAAATATGAATTTTATTCCTAATACCGTAAATATTCCAAATACTATCCATTTTGAATATAAATGTAATAAATCATAAAAACCGGAACTTATACCCCAGCCGATTATGGGCATTATAAACTGAAAAAATCCAAACATCAGCGCCAGTTTTAAAGAATTATAAATTTTTTTTTCGCTTATTTTTAATCCGTAAGAGAAACTGACTATCATTGCGTCTATAGCAAGTGCGGTGGCTAAAAAAATTATTTCCCATTGAGTCATTTTTTTTATTCCTTATTGTTGTAAATAATTTTCATTTTAGCATTTAAACAACAACTATGGGTGAATGGAATTTCAAGATAGTCGTCGGTAATGTGTGACATCGGATTAATTATATAAAAAAAACCGCCTTTGTTAAAGCGGTAAATAAGTGTTCTCTTTCCCTGTAAAAATTTATTTTATGCAGATGCTTCTTCCGTTGCTTCTGCGGTTTGTGCAGCCTTTGCTTCTTCATCTGCTTTTGCTTTTTCTGCTTCAAGTTTTGCTTGAGCTTTTTTAGATAATTTTTCAACTGCCTTTTTTTCGTAATTTAATGTTCCGTCATCATTACATCTGTCTATAAGGAACCTTACTGTTTGAGTAGGCTGTGCGCCTTTTTCTACCCATTTTAATGCAGATTGTTTATCTAACTTCATTTCCTTTGTTTTAGGATTATAATATCCAAGCTGTTCTATTGGTGCAGTTTCTCTTTTAGTTGTTGAATTGGAAACTACTATCCTGTATACAGGGTTCTTTTTATATCCTAATCTTCTTAATCTTATCTTAACCATGCGGTTTTTCTCTCCATTTACTTTTGTTGTTTATTTGATTTATTTTCGTTTCCACTTTATCAAAGCATAAGCATAATTTTAAATCAAGTAATTTTATTTAATTTTTGTAACTTAACTTAAAAAATTTTATGTTTTTCATTTATATTTTATAATAATTTATATGAATATTAATAATGTTAATTTTGAAAATATTAAACTTGTAGTCAGTGATTTTGACGGAATTTTTACCGACGGTAAACTTCAGGTTTTTTCAGACGGTCGCACTTCCAAAATCATTGATTATAAAGACATTATGGCAATTTCAATAATTCTTAAAAAAAATGTAAATTTTGCCGTACTTTCGGGTGAAACATCTTCTGCCATTGATGTTATAAAAAGTAAATTCCCACAAATTGATACTTTTCAAAATGAAAGAAATAAAATTAATATTTTAAAATCACTCATTGAAAAAAATAATATTTCACCTAAAAATGTAATTTACATAGGCGATGATATTAATGATATTGAATGTCTGGAATATGTTAAATACCCTGTAACCGTTCCAAATGCACACTATAAAGTAAAAATGGTTGAAAACATTATTATTACAAACAATGTTGGAGGAAGCGGGGCGGTTCGCGAAATTGCTGATTTGATATTATGAAAAATTTTTTTAAGCAAATATTTAGTAAAATAGAAAAACTTAATAATTTTACAAATAATTATTTAATGTTATCCCATAATATTGAGATACCTGCTTTAGCGTATACAAATTGGGGAATACATCTTGCTGATATTAAAGATTTTAATAGTGCAATAGAAAAACTTGAAACAGCTGTTTTAATGTCTAATCAAAATCCTAAACCATGCCTTAGTCTTGGAGTTATTTATGCAAAATTAAAAGAATATAAAAAAGCAGAGGAAGTTCTAAAAAAAGCAATTGAACGTGACAGCCAAAATGCTTTAGCATATTCAGTTCTGGCTAGTGTCCTCACTGCGGTTGAAAAATTTGATGAAGCCGAAATTAATATTAAAAATGCCGTAAAACTTGCACCAAATGACTATGAAGTATATTTGAATTACGGAGTTCTTCTTGCAAAATTGAAGAAAAAAGATAAAGCTATTCAAATGCTTAAAAAATCTAAGTTTTTAAATTCTTCAAACGAACATACATATTTCTTGCTTGGGGTGTTATTGTTTGAAACGGATAATATTCAAGAAGCATTTTTGGAATTTAAAAAACTTGAAGAAATAAAGCCGAATTATAAAAATTTAAATTATTATTTGGCTCTTTGCTATAAAAAAGAAAAAAATTATACAGCAGTAATGGAATATTCAAGGCGAGCGTTGGAAGATAATCCCGATAATCCGGCAATTTACATTCTTTATGCACAAAATTATTTTAATATGAATAAAACGGATGAAGCGCTAAAAGTTTTTGAATTCGGAGCCGAAAAAGGAATTGATGATTTTGAATTTTTACTTGCTTGGGGAATTTCTCTTATAAAATTGAAGAAAATTGAAGAAGCTAAAGAAAAAATATTAAAGGCTCTTGAAAAAAATCCCGATAATGACAATGCAATTTACAGGCTCGGTTATTGTTATTATAAAAGTGCTGATTATGACACAGCAGAAAAATTATTCAAATCCGCCATTGAAAAAAATCCTGAAAACTACAATGCGACTGCCGATTTAGGCATGCTGTACTATACAACAGGCAATTTAGAGTCTGCAATTAAATCATTTTTTAATGCAATAAATATTTCATCAAAAAATTCATATTTATATTTCTATATAGCTAACTCATTTTATAAAATGGGCAAATTAAAAAGAAGTATTGAATACTATGAAAAAACAGTAGATTATTACCCCAATCACATTGAAGCATTAATAAATTACAGTGTTTGTCTTATAAATACGGGAAATATAAAAGAAGCACTGCGTAAAATCAGAACAGCTTTTCAAATTAACCGAACAAGTGAAAAAGTCTTAACTGTATATGCTCTTGTGCTTTTAAAATCGGGTATTTTTATAGAAGCTATAGAAAAAGCAGATTTAGCAATTAATATTTCGGCAGAAAACAAAGACGCTAAAATAATAAAAGCAAATGCTTTAATTAATTTAAGAAAACCTCAGGAAGCATTAAATATTTTGTATTCGTTTTCGGAGGATGAACAAAATTCACAATCGTTTATAACATTATTCTACAGTACATATAAAATACTTGTAGAAGAAAATCCGTCGAATTATAATGAAAATATGCTTGAAGTTTATTCAAAAAAATTGGATAAAACGGAAGAAACTGATATAATAAAAACACTGAACATTAATAAAGGATAAAATAGTGGGAATAATTGTCCAAAAATTCGGCGGTACTTCAGTTGCCGATGTGGAAAAAATACATAATGTGGCAAATGCCGTTATAAGGGAAAAAGAAAACGGAAATGATGTAGTTGTAGTTGTTTCTGCAATGGGACATACAACCGATTATTTAATAAAACTTGCAAAAGAAGTTACAAAAAATCCAGATTCAAGGGAAATGGATATGCTTTTATCTACAGGGGAGCAGGTTTCTATTGCGCTTCTGGCCATGGCAATTCAATCGCACGGATATAAAGCTGTAAGTATGAACGGACAGCAAGTAGGCATTATAACAGAATGTATCCATTCAAAAGCAAGAATAGTTGATATAAAAACAGAAAAACTTCTAAAGCATATCAATGACGGAAATATAATAGTTGTAGCCGGTTTTCAAGGTGTTACGCCCGAGGGAGAAATTACAACACTCGGCAGGGGCGGTTCTGATACTTCTGCTGTAGCTATTGCAGCTGCTTTGAATGCAGACAGGTGTGACATATATACGGATGTTGAGGGAGTTTACGCAACTGATCCCAGAATTGTTCCCAATATTCAAAAAACTGATGTTATTTCTTATGAGGAAATGCTTGAACTTGCAAGAGTCGGAGCTAATGTTCTGCACCCCAGAAGCGTTGAAACGGCGAAACAATTTAATGTTCCGCTGCGCGTCCGCAGTTCTTTTAAATTGGATAATTTAGGTACTTTAATTATAGGAGTTGATAATATGGAAATTTATAAACCGGTTGCAGGTGTAGCAGCTGATTCTTCACAAGTCAGAATTTTGCTTTCAGGACTTCCCGATATTCCCGGTACGGCTGCTAAGGTATTTGGCGCTCTTGCTAAAAATAATATCAGCGTTGACATGATTATTCAATCACTGGCTTCTAACGGAAAAAATTCCATTGCATTTACTGTTGATGCTGATGATTTGGATTCTTCTTTAAATATTATCAACAACATTAAAAACGAGTTTAATTCGGGTGAAATTTTAATTGACGAAAATATTTCCAAGGTCTCTATTGTAGGTGCGGGCATGGTAGACAGACCCGGTATTGCCGCTGATATGTTCAGAGCACTTGCAGATAATGACATAAATATTAAAATGATTTCCACCAGTGAAATAAAAATAAGCTGTCTTGTTGAAAAAGATAAAGCAAATAATGCTATTAAGGCTTTATGTAAAGAATTCGGATTGGAAACAGAGGAAAAAGCAGTAGTAAAAGGCGATTTGCCTAATGTATAATTTTAATTTTTGATTAATACGGGTGGAAACTGACATAAAGTTAATTTATCTGCATCGTGTAGCAGCATCTAATACTGTGCATACTCCACCTTTAATACAACATCCGTCAAATCCATCGCAACAACATCTCCACGCACCGCGAATTCCGCCGCAGCCTTTTGCTACCGCTAAAACTTCACCACTTTCAATTATATCAGAGTACATATCAGTTATTTCTATATCACTTAGTTGACTTAAATCTGTTTCTTCCATTTCGTTTGCTCCGTTTGTTTATAGTTTTAACATCTTACCTATCTTTAAATTTGTTTTATCATCTATTGCAAAAAAACCCGAAAACGGCGTGAATGTCATTTCATTAAAATAAATTTGATTTCTGTATAACAGCCAGTCCACTCGCACAAGTTTGAACCCCGCTGCAAGCTCTTTCGATAACTCCACAGCCTCTTTTAATCTTTCCCCCGCAGGTTCGTTTTCTTTTATATATTCAGGATTTAATCTTAGTTCGCTTTCACTGTAATCTTCATTATACACACTGCACTTTGGTGGCATACTATACTCTATCTTTTGATAGATTTTTGGTCTCTCATTAAAACAATATATCTCATATTCAATCGGGTATTGTTTATCTTCATCTATTAGTATCGGCTCTATTATTATCTTCGGTTCTATACCCTTATACTGCATCTCAAACCCCGCCCACGGGAAAAACGTCTGGCTCATCCACCCGTCAAAGCGCTCTTTTATATAATTAAATAATGCTTCCTCTTTTATAAATTCTTCTTTATCCTTTATCTTATACTGCCATTTACATCCATGGTTTGCTTTAATAATAAAAGAATAGGGTAAGGTATTAAACGGAATATCATCAAATTTATCACCTACCCAAAGAACAGGTTTTAAATATTTCTCTCCTATTTTTTCCCTTACCCATTCGCGAACTTTTACTTTATCCGTTAGTTCGCTTTTTTGCTGCTTATTGTCATATAACTTTATCCACTGTATTTTTTCATTAAATGTTTTTGGGTGTTTTAAATTTAATTCTTTACCCGTCATAGCTTTAAACATCTTTTTTAAATATTTAGGGTACTCGCTCTGCGCTAAACTTACCAGTAAATCATACTGATAAGGCGGCTCACCTATGTCTTTTTTAAAAAATATTTTATTAATTAAACTATTCATTTATAATTCCAACTACACTTATATTATATATTTTACACATAATATACATAATAAAATCGTATAACTGTATTTTATTTACATAATTTTACATAAAAATACATTTTATACTCGTAGTTTGTTCAATAAACATATCTAAATTACGCTTAAATTAATTCAAGTAATAAGTTAGCATTAAAAGTAAGGTGAATTATGAGCGACAATAAAAAATTACTTGGAAAACGTATTAAAGAATTAAGACGCGAAAGAAATTTAACACAAGAACAACTATCGGAATTAATAGGGATAGAAACAGGCTCGTTAAGTGCCATAGAAAGCGGAAGACATTTCCCCTCCATGCCTACTATAGAAAAAATAGCCTCGGTGCTCAATTATGAAATTGTAAAGTTTTTTGATTACAATCACCTAAAAAACACCGAGGAGAAAATAAGTTATATTAAGGGGAAAATAGATACTCTTTCACCGGAAATTATAAATTTAATATATATCATTACGGAGAAATAACAGGCTAACAAAACCCGTCAATTCTATGATGAGCTGACTTAACCGAATCTTCCACTCTAATAAGACGTTCAAGTACATTATTATATTTTTTCATGTCTTGTTTTAGTTCCATTATTTGCTGTTGCATAAAAGCAACAGTACATTTATATACACCGATACAAATACCTGCCGTCAATAACTGAACTATTACACAAAACATTAATTCATAACTTAGAGACATACAAATTTTACCATCCGCAAAATTTTTGGTAATTATCGACGCTGTGTTTAATAAGCCAGCGTTTAAATGCACATACGTCAGCTGATTTCATACATCCGATTAGTACAAGAGTTGAAAGATATCTATCATTATTTATAAAAGAATGGTTTTCGCAGAGTTTATCGTGGAGAAGTGAAGCGATTTGAAACTCGGGTTCCGTTTTAGAACCTATTAACCGCCAAAATACACGCGGTATACTTGCGCCGTCCCAGCGGTATTCTTTTTCTACTGTAAATTTATATTTTTTTATTGATTCTCGTTTATCTGTCAGTATTACATCCAGCTCTTGCAAATTAACAAACGGTTTTTCCTTTACCGCTTTTATTTCTGACTTACTCATATTTGGTATTGGAAAAATCATAGTAGTTTTTGGGATTTTATCAAACTCAATTTTTATTTTTTTATCTTCATACCAATCTATCACTTTTTAATTCCTTATTTATAAACAAATAATCCAAATCCTCTGAAGTGTAACCAAGTTTTTCACCAATTAAATCAATCAACGGATTTCCCCTGAAATATTCGTTTGCATACTCAAACTCAATTAACGCTTCGGGTTCGATTATTTGCGCTTTTAATATATCAGGTGTTATCTGCTTATCTTTGTATAAAGCTAAAAACACTTCCCGTTTTGTTAAAGATAACATATTAATCCGTTCACGTTCTTTTTGCGCTTTTTCTTCATCAGTCATTCCGAGTGCTATTAGTCTATCAGCTTCCTCTTTTATCTCATATCCTTTTTGATGATTAAATTTAACAATGAAATCTAATTTCTCTTTTTCCATATATGGTTTTATTAAAACTGCTTTTATTTCCATTCTCTTTATTTTCCTCCATTTTGTTGTGGAAAGGTTACGCCCTCCCACCATAAATTATCATTAATTTTTATATAGCATTCTTTTAAATAAACCGTTCCATCTGTAAACGAAGCTGGACTGGTGCCATAATCGTTACCTATGAACATATTTTGATTCCAAAATATGGTATTAGATGTACCGTATCTAACTAAATCCCAGTTTTCACCGTCTGTACTAATTTCAACTTTAAAATTACAAGTAGCACCATCACCTGTTTCCCATTTCGCATTTTTATCCCATGACATTCTAGCGTAATATATAGTTTCCATTGAAAGACTTATATTTTTATCAGTCGCTGTAGATTTTATCCAAGTAGCTCCGTCGGGACTTATCAAGCCCTCAAGATAGTGTGTATTGGCTAATAGTACAAGTTGAGGTGTGCCATAATTTGAAATACCTTGTTCAATAATATCTTGTCTTGCACTACTTGTACCGGTTTTAAATTTCAATTGAATTTCAAGTTTATTAATATCAATGTTTAACGGGATTTTATCAATAACCGCATAATTAAACTTTGAAAAATTACTTAATTCAAAATTTTCTGATAAAACGATTCCCCCGATTAGTTTTACGTTCGCTTTTTCCTTTTTTATATTTCCCTCTCCCGTTAAATCAATCAGATAGCTCTTAGGTACTTTCACTATATAATCGTATGATTCATTTGCACTTACTTCCTCTACGAATTTATTTCCTGCGGTTAAAACTTTAGTTGTATCTGTGTGAAAAGTATTATCAACCAAGTTATATATCCCGATATTTCCGTCATCATCTTGCACGGGGACAAAATCGCCTATTAGTTTATCATTTTGTTTTGTTTGTAATAAATAAAAAACTATAGACGCTTGAATCTTTATTGTTTCATTAGATGAATAACTTTGTGCGCTTCCCGATATTAAATTAATACTTTCGCCATAATTTTTCACATAATAATTACCAATTTCAAAATCGTACAATAAATTAACTTGGCAAGAGTTTCCTGATATTCTGTCACTTCCCATATCAAAATATATAATAGAGCTTGCATTAAATAATCTATAGTCGTTACTGTCATTACCATAATACCCTAATATATTATTACCGGTTACTTCTTTAGGGATAAATTTAAAATAATGTGTTAAATTTGAATTTCCTTTTATTCCCAAATCAATAACTACGCCTGTAGGTGTTGTTATTGAGTCTAATATATAATATTTATTGTCAGCCGTTTTTTTATAAGCATAATATTTAGTTAAATAATCTTTTTTCGCATAACCGCTTTTCAAATTTTTGTAAATAAAGTTTCCCATTAATATGTTCCCTCCGCCAAATACCCCTCTACTTTCCATATCATCGGATATCTATACCCATTATTTATTATGGTCATTCCTGTTGCTGTTAAAACGCCGAT
>CANPWQ010000031.1 GCA_947584965.1 Candidatus Gastranaerophilales bacterium
CACTAAAGAAGTTACAAGAAAAAGTTTTGCCAAAATTTAGAGAAAAGTTTATTAAATCAAACCTCAAAGAGTGTTTTGAACACGAATACTGCAAATATTGCAGATACTGCTCAATCCAATCAACACACGAAACAGGTTTTTTAAAAAAATCCCCCATACTTTGCGAAGACGCTAAAGCATATTACAACGCATATATCAAACATCAAAAACAGCAAAATAATAAAATTGATATGTGATTTGTTTTGTAATACAATCAAAATATGAAAATTAAATTGCAAATAGTGCAATTGGAAGCAGTTGCAGGGGATATTGAAAAAAATATTGATAAGGCAGAAGAACTGCTTAAAAATGCTGATGAAAAAAGTCCTGATTTGATTGTTATGCCTGAATTATGGACAATCGGCTGGGATTGCGAAAATTTTAATAAAAACTCCGAGGATGTTTTTTCATCTAAAACTTATAATTTTTTAAGTGAAACCGCAAAAAAATATCATTCAAATATAATCGGCGGAAGCTCTATATTAAGAAAAAACGGCGAAAAAGACCGCAATACAAGTTTAATATTTAACAGAAACGGTGAACTTATTGCAGTTTATGATAAATATCATCTTTTCTCGCACCGCGGACAATCAGAGGGAACTTATTTGCAATCAGGTGAAAACGGGTTGCTGGTTAATACGGATATCGGAAAAATCGGTGTTTCAATATGCTATGATATTCGCTTCCCTGAACTTTTTCGTCAATATGCCTTTAAAAATGCCGATTTTATAGTTAATATGGCTGCATGGCCTAAAGCATATACCGATGAGTACAAAACTTTAGCTAAAGCAAGGGCTATTGAAAACCAGCTGTTCTTTATAACATCCTGCTTGACGGGTAAAATAAACGAAATGTTTGAGTTTTCGGGTAATTCAATGGTTGTTGATTATAAAGGCAGAGTTATTGCACAATTAAAAAATGAAGAAAAAGTTTTATGTACTCAGATTGATACGGGTGAAATGCACGAGTACAGAAAACAAATGCCTATTTTAAAGGATACAAAAAAAATATATAAAGTATTGGAGAAGTAATGAAAAAATTATTTGAAATTTTAACTGTAATATTAATGCTTACAACTTTTGCAAATTCAAGTTTTGCAATATCAACGGGCAAAATAGATAAATTATTAAAAACCTCTGATATTAATAAAGGGGCGCTTGTTTCAATTTCAATAAAAAATGCCGAAAGCGGAAATGTAGTATATGAGCAGAACTCCAAAAAAAATATGCAAAGTGCTTCTGCATTAAAACTTTTTACAATGTACCCTGTTATGGAAACTTTAGGATATGATTATTCCTTTAAAACCGCGTTATACAAAGATAAAGAAAATAATTTATATTTAAAACTCGGAGCCGACCCATTGTTAACTTCTTCTCAGCTTAAGACATTGTTCCAGAACGCAAAACAAGACGGTCAAGCAGAATATAGAAATTTATATATTGATGACAGTATTTTAGATAAAAAGGAATTTTCACAAGGCTGGATGTGGGATGATGAAATAAGCCCATATACTCCTAAAATCAGTGCATATAATCTTGATAAAAATGTTGTAAAAATAAATATAGAAAAAAATATTGACTCAACAGCTTCAATAAGTGTTAAACCAAATTATCTCATGACTATTATTTCCTCAATAAAACTCGGTGCAAAAACCAACCAACTTGAAATTAACCGTTACAGCTGGAATAATCCCGAGTTGGTTGAAATAAAAGGATTACTCACAGAAGCTCAAAGTATTGAACTGCCATTAGGCAGTATGCGCAGATATTTTATTTATAATCTTGACAAAATAATTGATGATTGCAGAATAAATATTTCCGAAACAAGGTATGCTTCAAAATTAATTCCCGAGGGCAGTGAGTTAATCTCACAGACGGAAAACCCCATTGCTCCTGCTTTAACCGAGGCTCTGCAAAAAAGCAGTAATTTATCAGCGCAAACATTATTTAAATTAGCTTCCGCTAAAAAATATTCAATGAGCGGGAATGATTTTTATGCCGAAAAATTAGTTAAAGAATTTTATGAAAAACTGGGTTTAAAAACCGACAATATACTAATAAAAGACGGATGCGGAGTATCAAGGTATGATGTGATTAATACCGATTGGATGAGCGAGTCTTTAAATAAGATACATAAGCAGTCTAATTTTGAAAAATATAAGGAATATATGGCTCAACCCGGTGACGGCACTTTATCAAAACGGCTTTATGAACTTCGAGGGGACGCTTGGTTAAAAACGGGTTCTTTATCTAATGTAAGTGCAATCACGGGATATATTAAATCGCAAGACGGTAATTTATACTCATTTGCTATGATTACTCAAAACTTTACTCAACCGCAAAAGGATGTTAAAGCATTTGAGGATGAAATTATTAAATTAATTTATAACCGCTAGATTTGTAAATTAAGGTGATTTTTTCAGCGTTTTAATGATATATACTAAATTCGCAATGATTTATTGCGGATTTAGGAGGGTATCATGACTGAAAAATTAGAAATATATAAATGTAATGTCTGCGGAAATATTGTTGAAATAATTAACCCCGGGGCAGGTGAACTTGTTTGCTGTTCCGTGCCTATGGAACACTTGGAAGAAAAATCTTCAGATGAGCAAATGCAGGAAAAACATGTTCCTATTGTTACTATTGAGGGCGAAAATAAAACAATCAGAGTCGGCTCTATTGCTCATCCTATGGAGCAAAATCATTATATAATTTTTATTGAAGCTATCTCGCCCGATAAAAAATATCTTAAACGTAAATTTTTATATCCGAATGAAGAACCGAAAATGGAATTAAAATCCCCTTGCGGCTACGATAAATTTATTGCACGCGAATTGTGCAATATACACGGGTTATGGGTTAGCGATTATAATAATTAATTGCTCTTTATCCGCATAAGTACGTCAACTAACTCGGGATCCCATTTAGTGCCTGATTCGGATTTAATAACTTCAAGCGCCCTTTTATTATCCATCGCGCTTCTGTAAGCTCTATCAGAGGTCATGGCACTATATGCGTCTGCAATAGCTATAATCCTTGAACCTAATGGAATGCTCATTCCTTTTAGTTTCTCAGGTTCGCCTGTTCCGTCCCAGCGTTCTTTATGATACGTTATATACGGCACTACTTCCGATAAGAAGTTTATGCTCATTAATATGCTGACTCCGACATTTGGCGACTCCTGCAATTTTTCCCAGTCCTCTTTTGACAGTTTTTCTTTTTTGTTAAATAACTCCTCGGGCAAAGTAATTTTGCCTATATTCCTTAACAGTGCCGCATAATATATTAAATCTTTTGTCTTTTCGTTAAGTGCTAATGCGGTTGAAATTTCTTTTGCAAGCTCCGCTACATCGTTTGAATAGTTATTTTTAAAACTGCTTTTTGCGTCAACCGCTTTTGCAAGATTTTCTACAAACCATTGCTGTTCACTGCTTAAATCACCGATTAATGATGTCAACTCTGCTCTGTTATTTTGTAATTGTACAATTGTGACATCTTTCTCGTTTACTAATTTTTCTGTTTCTTCCGTTAATTTTTCAAGTGACATTGAGGTTGCAAATAATTTTGCCATTACGCTTAACAGGTCTATAAATTCATCGGATAAAACTTTTTCGCTGTAATTTTCAACAACTATAACTCCGACTTTTTCCGTATTATTAAACATCGGCACCGCAAGGTAATATTTAACTTTGTCTTCATTCAGCTTTTGTATTGGCTTGAAGTTTTCGTCATCCGTGCAATTTTTTACTTCTACGGACTTTTTATTGTTAAAAGCTAATGCTACATAACTGTCATCATTATACTTATAGCCTATTTCTGCGTCATATATATCGTCTTTAAATTTAATTGATGAACCCACAAGCAGTATGTCATTTTGACTGCAATCAAGCCCCATTGCATTTTCTTTTGATAAAAATACATGGCAAGCGTCTATTTCCAGCATTTGTTTTATTGTTTTTGCTATGGCGTTATATATTATATAGTCTTCTTTACTGCTGAACCCAAGTATTTTTAAGGTATTATCTAGTGAATATATTGATATTAACTCTTTCAGTTGATTTCTAAGACTCTCATGTTTGTCTACGTTATGTCTGCTTATTTTTTGCACCAGTTCATCCGAAATTAAATGTTCTGATATGAAATCGCCGAGATTTAGTGCAAATATTTCTTCTAACGGGTCTGAATCAAGCGAAATATCACTTCTTGAGAATACCGAAACATTTTTATTTGGTTTTTTTTCTTCCGTCATTTATTATCCTTATCCGTTTTCGAAAAATTCCGAATTTAAAAAACTATACTACCATTATATTTTATATTCTGATTTTATGCAAAATCATATATTACCTCTATCGGCATATTATAACTTAAACTTTAGTTATTTTTACAAAATTTCATATTTATGTATGATATTTTATATTATAAATTTTTTAGCAGAGGTTATGATTAATAATTGACCGTCAAAAAATCAATATTTAATACAAACAAATCTTTCAAAATGATATAACTCAATGATTAATTTGTTCTTTCAAGAATTTTATATTCACTTAAATCTATGTCTTTATTTAGCTTAAATCCTTGCGAAAAAAGCCAATCGAATGGAACTAAACACTCTGCTTTTGCGCTTTTATTGTCTGTATTTATATTCTTTTCATAGTCTAAATACAAACATTCGGGATTATTAAAGTTTTTAATATTGGTCGTTGCTGATTTGTAGTCAGAGGTGATTATGTAATTATAATTTGTCAGATTGTATTTTTTTATATCATCAATCGGAAATTTATCCATGACAAATCCTTTTAATTTAAGTTTTTCAATATCATATACAGCGTTGCCCGAATGTTGAGATATAATTGCAATTTTTTTAATTTTCGGATTATCTTGTTTTATTTTCATAAAATAGTTATATATAAATCTTTCATCACGGTAAATATTTAAAAAATCTTCATAAGGATGTTCGCTTGCGGGATTTTTTATTTTGAAATTTGAATATGAAATGATAAAAGAAACAGGTTTTGTATGCGATATAACAAATAAATAAATTGTCATGAAATAACATAAAATCCACTTATATATGTTCTTATTTGATTTTATATATGATAAAGCTAAAATCGGCGAGGCAATGATAATAAATGTAATAAGGTATCTTAAATTAAATTTTGTGAAAACCATTACTCTTGAAAATAAAAGTATGTTAAAAATAAAGGTAGCTGCCAAAGTAAAAAGAAAAATATATTTTTTGGGTTTTCTTTTTAATAATGAACAAATCAATGACGGTAAAAAAGCTAATAAGCCCATTGCGCCAAGTCCTGCTGTTGTTACTGTCATTAAGGAATTAAATTCAAAATTATCTTTGAAAAATGCTGACATGTAACTGTTTGGCGTTTCGTTGATCAGACCTAATACCCGTGATTGCAGGTTTGTTATAAGGTTATTATAAAAATCAATTTTTTCTATGCCTGAAAAATCAAATATAGCAAATATATATTTAATTAAAGTACATAAATATCCTTTTATTCCGCCTCTGAATTTGTTTAATAAAAATTGTTCGGGGCATGAAATCGGATTTTGAAACTCAATAAAATTTAATATGTAGTTATAGCTTGAAAATATTATAAAGTTTAAAATAAAAAGTCCTATAAATCCTTTAAGCATTTTAAATTGTTTTTTGCCGTATAGATTTGTTATTACCGTTAAAATTATTATTACTGAGGGCAGGGCAATTATGGCGGTGGTTTTTGTACCTGTGGCAAGAGCGCACGCCAGAGCTGAAAAGTATAATGCCGTTTTGTTTTCGTATTTTACCGATATTAAATATAAATATATACAAGTTAATAATAAACTTCCCGCACATAAATCCGCCAGTGGTGAATTTATCATTGTTCCTATAAGGGCAAAAGAGGAAAATGCAAAAATTGTCCATAATCTTTTTCTTATGCAAAATCCTGTTTCGGCAAGCAGGTTGTATAATACATATATTGCGCCTATGTATGAAATGTATGAGAATATCCCTATCCCTGCTTCATTTTTACAAAACATTAAAACATAAGTATATAATAAATCTGTATTTACGGGCATGATAAGTTCACGGCTGTCGGGGGTATAAAAGTGATTTAAACTTCCCTGCTGTATCCAAGAGGTGACTCTTGGCAGGTAATAAGCTAAAGCGTCGCCGTAGCTTACGGGAAATAATATTATTACGGCAAGCTGTGATATTAAAAATACAATGAAGCAAAAAGATAAAAACTTTAACATTTTATCGTGTTTAATTGCATTTTTTATTTTTTTTAGTTCCGAAATGCCTCCTATAAAAGGATTTTTTAAACATTTCTTTATGCTACACTGCACTGCTGCTAAGATAAAGACTATAAAATTTATTATTAAAAAAGGAGTTTCTTTTATTTGACCAAACAAAGATAATAATTCAAATGTTAAAACAATTTGAGCAAAATTTATCAGCAGAAAATAAATAAAATTCGGTGTTTTCTTATTTTCTCCCGCCGTAATTGCGCTTGTAATTAAGTATGAAGATAAAATTATTAAAATAACAGATAAAATAAACATAAAACTACCTTATTAACATACAATCGCCGTAACTGTAAAATCTGTAACGGTTTTCTATTGCTTCTTTATATGCTTTAAATATATAATTTTTCCCCGCAAATGCGCTGACAAGCATTAACAGTGTTGATTTTGGCAAGTGAAAATTTGTTATTAACTTATCAACAATTTTAAATTCATAAGAGGGGTATATAAAAAGCTCACTGCTGTCTTTTACGGGAATAATTTTTCCGTATTTATTCATAACCGTTTCAAGAGTTCTGACAGAAGTTGTTCCCACTGCCGTAATGTTTTTGCCCTGCTCTTTTGCACTGTTGATAAGCTGAGCACTTTCATCCGATATTTCAAATGCTTCGGAGTCCATTTTATGCTCTAAAATATTTTCGCATTTAACTGGTTTAAAAGTCCCGAGTCCGACATTTAATGTGATAAAACAGTGCTTAACTCCTTTTTGCGCAAGTTTATTTAAGATATCGTAAGTAAAATGCAAGCCTGCCGTCGGGGCTGCTACCGCACCCGATTTTTGCGCATACACGGTTTGATATCGCTCAAAATCAAGTGATTTGTATTCTTCATCACTTAATTTTCTTTCTATATATGGGGGCAAAGGTATATTACCCGCTCTATCCAGTATCTCAAATATGTTCCCGCTGTATATTAATTTGATATGCCATTTATCGTCATCTTTTTTTAATACTTCAACTGTTAATTCATCGCTTACTTTTAGGAGTGTTCCCTCTTTAACACGCTTAGACGGCTTAATTAAAGCTATCCATATGTCTTTTTCTATCTCTCTTACAAGAAAAATCTCAATAATTGCGCCTGTATCCTTTTTTGCATACAACCTTGCGGGAATTACCCTTGTGTTATTCAGCACCAGAAAATCGTTTTCATCAAGGAAATCAACTATATCATAAAAATGTTTATGAATTATTGATTGGTCTTTTCTGTTTAATACCATCATTTTTGACATTTCCCGCTTTTGGGCGGGAAATTGTGCAATTAATTCTTCATCTAATTCATAATTAAAATCTTCAAGTTTCATTTATTTTTTTTATCTTCCGCTTCTAATTGTTTGTTTATAAGTATTGTTTGAATAATTTGGAAAATATTACTTACGACGAGGTATAACAAAACACCTGCGGGAATTGGCGCAATAATGAACATAAATATAATCATAATAGGCATCATTGTTCCCATCATTTTTTGCATTTGAGCCTGCATTGGGTCTTGAGAAGCCGTTTGATTTGTTGCCATCATTATTTTTTGCGTTGCAATCATAGATGCCGCAAATAACAAGATGAGTATTAAAACATCATAATGAAGCTGACTTTGAGGTGCATTTGTGGGCATAGAAGCCGCCAGTATGCTGTCGCCCATTTTCTCAAATTTAACATTTTCAACTTCTCTTGTTTTGATATTTTGAACTTCAACTTCAGCCGAGCTTACCTGCGTTAATTCCGAGAAGTTTAAATCAATATCATCCAAACTGATTTTTAAATCTATATTTTTCCCGGGAACAATATCACCTTGGACTTTTACTGCATTTTTCGAAGAAATTTTGACGTTATCAAGAACTTCATCACCCTTTTGGATTTTAACTTTTTTGTAAATTACAAATCTGTCGCCCGGAGTAACGCTGAATTGTCCGTCATAAGAGCTTCCGGCACTGCCTCTTAATGTGGTGTCGAGTCTGTTTATAAATAAGAAATGAGAATTTCCCGCTTCTTGGATAAACTGCGGACTTATTAATGCGGCATAAAGAAGAATGAATATGGGCATTTGTATAAGTAAAGGCAGACATCCAGCCATTGGGTTGAATTTGTTCTCTTTATAGAACTCCATCATTTTTCTTTGCATCATCTGCGGATCGCTTTTGTATCGTTCCTGTATGAGCTTCATTTTTGGCTGCAATACTTGCATAGCACGCATACTGCGCTGCTGAGACAGACCTAATGGCCACAGACAAACCCTTACTATTATTGTTAATGCTATTATTGCAAGCCCGTAGCTGCCTGTCAGATTATTTAATCCTTTTAACAGTTCAACCGTTAATGCCGTAAAATCCACTGTTTTATTTCTCCCTTCTTATATTTTTATTAATGTTTCGTCTTTTTCTTTTTCTGTTTTTTCTTCGGTAATTGGGGTTATTTTTAGGTCGCACTTTCTTACTCCGTGTGCTGTTTTACCCCAATCCATATTGTTTTTCATAAATATTATTTTAAAAATTATAAATATTGCAAGCGGAAACCATAAAATTATCATGTATAAAGATGTTTCTATGGATTGTTTAAGATTTTCAATCGGTTTTAATTTTACGTATTTTCTAAGACTGTAAAATAATGCAACGATAAAAAATCCGCACATTAATACAGATAGTGCCATTGAAGATAATATCCAATTGCTGTCATCTTTAATAAATCTGTAAGATTGAATTATAATCTCCGCAACCATCCATACGGGTAATATAAATTCAGTTATGTATGCTGTCATATCAAGGCTTACACGTAATGACATATCTTTAGAATTTAATACATCGCTGAAGTGTTCAAGATATCTCCTTATACTTCCTTCTATCCAGCGCCGTCTTTGTTTTATAAGTGCAAAATAATTCGGAACACCCTCTTCATACACGCAGACATCAGCGCAAAATCTTACATCCCAGCCTTTTATCTGCATTCTTGTGGATAAATCAAGGTCATCGGTTATTGTGTATATGTTCCAGCCTCCGACATCTTCAAGCGCATTGCGTTTTATAAGTTCTCCGTTGCCTCTCAGTTCAACCGCACCTTTAACGCTGTCGCGTCCTACCTGAAAGTGAGTATCAACCGCCATTTCATTGTCTTGACATCTTGTTAAAAAATTTTGTTCTCTGTTTATTATTACCTTTCTCGCCTGTACTGCGCCTACTTGTTGAGGCTCAAGCGCAGGTATTAATTCTCTTAAAAAATTCGGTTTTACTCTTGCGTCTGCATCAAATACCAGAATTGCTTCTCCGCGCGCTATTTTTAATGCATCATTTAATACCGCCGATTTCCCTGCCATTGCTTCTTTTGTCCTTGAAAAATATTTTAAATTGGCATATTTATCTTTTATATTCTCCAGTATTTCCGCTGTTTTATCAGTGCTTCTGTCATCTATTACTATTATTTCGTAATGAGGGTATTCTATTTGTGATATGTTTTTTACCGTTTCTTCTATTACGTTTTCTTCATTATGAGCAGGAATAAATATACTGACATAAGGCGTATAGTTATAATTTTTTTCTACGGGATTTTTCTTTTGCTGTCTTATTTTGTGTTTAAATGCTATTTGCATGTAAGTTGTGTAAATAGACATAAATATTAGTATTGTCATAAATGCACACGGCGTATTCATGTGATTTTGAAAGAAATATAATAAAATCAGTAAAGATGTTATTATTGTTAATAATGTCATTCTTTCTTTCATTAAATTATCCCGTATCTTCTCTCACTTTTAATATTTTATCAAAAACACTCATTCTTTTTATATAATATTACTTTTTTTTTACTAATGTAAAAATTTAAAAAGTGGTGATATAATAATCAAATGCAGAAAATCATATCAAATTCTTTTAAAATACTAAAAAATAATATGCTTTTTATACAGCCGTTAATGTTGTATATTCTGCTTTCTATTACGATATTGTCATTTATTGTTCAAAAAAAAATCTACATTGTACCCCAATTAATAATCTTGATTGCTATAATTTTGCTTACGTTTGCATTTTTAGCGGGTTGGTTATACATAAATAAACTTGCTGTTGAGGATTTTAATGAAGATGATGATTTTGAAGTAATTGCAGCTAAAACTGTTAAAAACTTTAAAATGTTTTTTGAAGGAGTCGGTAAGAACTTTTTTAAAACATTATTTGGCGGATTGATTTATTTTGTTATATTTGCCGTGTTTATGTACGGAGTTTATTATTTGTGCATGAAATATTTTGGATATCCTGCATTTATTGAAAAAATTTCAACTTTGTATTCCGCAAATGATAAAGACAGTATTATAAATAGTATAAATTTAATTTCAGATACCGATAAAATTATTATTGTGAAATGGTTTTTTACGTTTATGTTTTCAGCGGCAATTTTAAATTTTCTCGGAGTACTTTATTTCGCTGTTTTAAACTTTAATGAGTATAATATTTTTTCGGCGCTTTTTAAAACCTTGAAAACATTTATATTAAATATTTATGACTGTATTATAATGATGTTAGTGTTGTTTTTACTGTATGTTTTAATTAATTTTATATCAATGTTTTTAGGTACGGGAACTTTAGGGTTTGTAATCTTTATAATATTATTGACAATGTATTTGAATTATTACGTACTTTTGATATTCTGTTATTACAATGAAAAAACCAAAATTAATAGCAATAACGGGACCGAGCGCGTCGGGTAAAAGTAAACTGGCTGTTGCCGTTGCAAAAGAAATTAACGGAGAAATAATATCCGTTGATTCAAGACAGATATATAAAGAGCTTAATATCGGCAGTGCCAAGCCTACATTGCTTGAACGCGACGGAATAGAACATCACTTAATTGATATTGTAAGCATTACAGAGCCTTTTACCGCGGCAGATTTTTCAGATAGAGCCGATAAAGTTATAAAGGATATCTTAAAAAGGAACAAAGTTCCCATACTGGCAGGCGGTACGGGACTGTATTTCAGAGTTTCGCTTCAGGATTTTGACCTGCCCCGCGTAGCTCCGAATGAAGAACTGCGAAAAACTTTAAATCAAAAAGATACTGTTGAACTTTATGAAATGTTATCTGAACTTGATAAAATAAGCGCTGAAAAAATACATTGTAACAATAAAGTTAAAATAATACGCGCTTTAGAGGTCTGCTTGACGCTTAAAATACCTATGAGCAGCGCTCAAAGACAAAAGGAATGTAAATATGACGTATTGTGGTTTGGCTTAAACTGTGAAAACCGCGATTTTTTATATCAACGTATTAACGCAAGAACAGACGATATGATTAAAGCAGGCTTAGTTAGTGAAGCAAAAAACTTATATGAAAAATACGGAGAAAATAACATTTTGCTGAATACTATCGGGTATCAAGAGTTTATTGAGTATTATAAGGGGACGGAAAATCTTGAAACCGCAATAAATAGACTAAAACAAAACACGCGCAGGTATGCAAAAAGGCAGATAAGCTGGTTTAAAGCCAATAAAGATATAGAGTGGTTCGATATTGAAAAATTGTCGCTTGATGAGATGAAAGAAAAAATAATTAATAAATATAACAAATTGTTAAATTAAAAACAGATAATTAACAAAATAAATTTTTAGAATTTTTCTATATATAAAACATAAAAAAGGAATGTAAATGAAACCGCATGCAGTTGAAACAACTTCACCAAATAAACGATATTATGCAATGAATGCTAAGCACGGTGCTGTTATGACTTGTGCCATGTTTACAACAACGACTGCAATGGCATCATTAATGCAGCCAAAAGCGATGAAAGATGAAGTTATAAAATGCGGCGGTGCGTTAAAATATGTTTCTAAATATGCGTCAGGAATGGTTATTCTGGCAGCTGTAGGAGCTTTAATATCAGTCGGACTTGCTGCTGTTATTAAACATACAAAACCTAATGTAAATCCTAAGGCTGTAAATTAAAAATGATATTATTAATTCTTCTTCTCATATAATATAGTGTTAAGTCTCTTTTTTAAGAGGCTTAATTGCTTTATTTAACGAACATCCGAAAAATTATTGGTAATTGCATAAATGTAATCAATAATTTGAGAAAAATAAGATAAAGATGATGCTCCGTTTATTATAATATCCGACATGTCTTTCTTCGGAAGTATATATTTTTTTGAGGCTTCACGAACATAAGCCAACTGTTTAAGCGCATTTTCTTCATTCTGATTTCTTGAAGTCTGAGCCCTGTATAAAAACCATTTTTCTTGAATTTTAGGATCAATATCCACATATAGCTTAATATCAAATAAATCGGCAACTTTTCCGTACATTGTTGCCATGCCCTCTACTATTATTATTTTTTCTGCTTTCTTTTGTATTGCTTTAGGTATTACTACTCCTGTTCCGTTTACAAGATATTGCGGGATTTTTACATCCATACCTTTTGAAAGCATATCAAGATCGGTAAATAACTGCTCCATATCAAAATTATTCGGTGAATCAACATCGTAACCGTCTGCAAGCAGGTTATCAAATGAACCATGTTCTTTTATAAGTCCTGATATATCTTTAAAATAATTGTCAGCACTTAAAATTTCAACGGGCATGTTTAATCTTTCCGTTGCTTGTTTGATTGTATTGCAAATAGTTGTTTTTCCGCTTGCGGATTCTCCGCTTATCCCGATTAGAAAATGTTTTTCGGGGGTGTTTATTATTCTTTTCGTAAATTTGGGAATAAAATCAGAATGAACACTTCTAAATATCGGAGTTTCGCTTTGTTTATCATAATCCAATATTTGTTTAAACTTCGAATGCAGATAAATTGCAAGAAATTCTCTGCCCGATTTCGTTTTAAAGTCAGGCTTTATTATTTTGTTGTTTTGTTTTGTTTCTTTTTCCAGTAGAGAATTCATACTGTTTGGAAGTCCTCAAAAAATTATTTTTGCTATTATTTCGAGAATATTTTAATTTTTGATACGGTTATTTTACATTAAACTTTTTACTAATTAAATAATTAATTATAAAGCGTAATGAAAATCTTTACATTATCCTGCAAAATATAGATACAAGACCTATTTGACTTTGTAAAGGAGTGGAAAAATGAAAAAGATTTTTTTAAATATTACTTTGATAATTGTTATGTTAAGCGGTTTTTCGCTTTCTTCACAGGCGGATTGTTTTACGGGGTTTGCTTGTTCAATTAGTGATTTGGAAAATAAAGAATTTACGGAGCAGGCAAATAAATTTATTCCTGCAATGAATGATTATTTCTCAATGAAATTAAATGATGCGGATTATTTTGATATACCTCAATCAAAGAACTATATTGATTTATTTACATTTAACACATTAATTTAACGGCGGTTATTAGTGCGTTAATTTCATTATCCTTGTCTGATTCAAAATAAATCCTTAACAGCGGCTCTGTGCCGCTTTTTCTTATTAATATACTTGAATTGCCTAAATACAGCTTTATTCCGTCAAGAGTCGTTTTACTTGTTATTTTATATCCTGCAATTTCCTCTGCGGAATTAAATTTTTGCATAATATTTTTTACTTTTTCTTCGCTTTCAAGTTTTAAATCAATTCTTTCATTAATAAAATCACGGCCGAGTGTTGTTTTTAATTCCGCCTGCAATTCAAAAAGGTTTTTATTTTCATAGGCAAGCATTTCCATAATAAGCAGATTTGCAAGTATTCCGTCTTTTTCGGGGATGTGTCCTTTTATGCTTAACCCGCCCGATTCTTCGCCTGCTATAATTATATCGTCTTTTCGCATTGCTTCCCCAAGCCATTTAAAACCTACCGGAGTTTCAATTACTTCAACAGCGCATTTTTGCGCATAAATATTGAGCATTACGCTTGAACCGACTGTTTTTGCCAGTTTCCCCGTATATTTTTTATTCTTAACAAGATGTCTTAATAGCAGAGCTATTATTTCATTTGCACTTACAAATTCGCCTTTTTCGTTAAAAACACCGAAACGGTCACCGTCGCCGTCGTTACTTAATCCGATTTTCCCAGTTTTTTTGCATAATGATTTTAACTCGGGCAGATATTTTTCTTTCGGGTCGGGCATTTGTCCGCCAAAGTTAACATCCCGTTCAAGATTTTGAGAATGGTTTTCTATATTTTCACTGTCAAGTATCTCTTTAAATAAGTACCCCGCTGCGCCATGGTGTCCGTCGTAGTTAATTGACAGATTTTTTCCTTTTATTTTTTTTATATCAATGATTGATTTTATGTGTTGTATATAATCTTTTTCAAAAGAAACTTTTTTATATTCTTTTGCTTTGGAGTTTTTGTTGAAATCATGACTTAAATAAGATACTATTTCGTTTACAATTGTGTCATCGGCAGGCCCGCCGTAAGGAGGTATTATTTTAATTCCCAAGTATTCGGGCGGATTATGCGAGGCTGTGAGCATTATCGCATAAGCATTCTTCTTTAAAGCAGTATAGGCTAACACGGGAGTTGCTATAATTTTGTCGCTTAGCTCAACATCAAAGCCTTTATTTGATAAACTTTGCGCTATATAAACCGCATAAGTATCGGCATCTTGCCTTGGGTCATAGCCTATTATTATTTTATTTGCGAATTTTGAATGATTATAAATAAAATTTGCCGCCGCATTTATTACTTTATTTGTATTTTCTTTATTAAAATCTTTATTTAATATTGCTCGCCAGCCGTCAGTTCCGAATTTTATTTCAGTCATTTGTAATCCTTTTTTCTCGGGTTTAGTGTAAAATTATTTTATATAAGAATTAAAGGTTTAGCAAATGTCTGAATTAATCGCGGAAAATATATATTATCTTGGTCCTGACGGATCAAATGCTCATAATGCCATGTTGAATTTTTTAGGTGTTTGTCATGCTGATGTTAAAAATAAAATTTCTTGCAGGTCAATAAAATCAGCACTTGATGAACTGAAAAATGATGAAAATTCTCTTTGCGTGCTTCCTATTGAAAATTCTATTGAGGGAATAGTCAGAGAAACTATTGATAATCTGCTAAAACTTAAAGATAAACAAATTAAAATCCAAGGGGAAATGTCGCTTCCTATTAATCATCTTTTACTTTCAACGGGCAGTGATAAATCTCAAATAAGGCAGATAATCTCTCACCCGCAAGCTCTGGCTCAATGTGCCAATCATTTATATAATTTGTTTCCCGATGTTGAATTAAAAGAAGTATCTTCAACAAGCTATGCTGCCTATAAAGTTTCAAAAGAAAATAATCCGCAAATGGCAGCTATTGCAAATGAGGCATGCTCAAAATTGTTTAATTTGAATGTTTTAGAGAATAATTTAAATGATGAACCCGATAATAAAACAAGATTTTATATTTTAGGCAGAAATTTTGAAGTGGCAACTTTAAAATGTGAGCATTTGCACATCGACGATGAGCGGGAATTTCGGACTGACGCAAGTCCGGTAAGCGAGGGTAAAGCGAGTGCAAGACGAAGTCAAGCGAGCGACTATCCCGAGCGAAAAGAAATTTCAAGACAGTCGGCGGCAAAGTGCGAAACCGGATTAGATAATAACAGTGATATTTCTCTTTGTAAAACGGCGATTGTTTTATCAACTAAAAATAAATCGGGCGCACTTTGTGATGTATTAAAAATTTTTCAAAAACATGACATTAATTTAACTTATATAGATTCTCGTCCGTCTAAAAAATGTTTAGGGGAATATCTGTTTTTTATGGAGCTTGATGTTTATGATGTTAAATCTAAAGTAGAGCCTGCACTTGAAGAAGTTAAACAGTATACTGATTTTTTAAGAATATTGGGAACTTTTAAAATATATTAAAAACAGCGGGTTAAAGGATTTTTAATTTTTTTATTTTTTCTTCCCTACCCCGCTGTTTTTAGGTTTATAATTTTTTATTTTATAAAATTATTAAATGTTTCAGCAGCTACATCAACAGCTTTTGCTTTTTCCGGAGCAAATTTTGCTCTGTTAAATAATCTTTCTGTTATATTAGAAAGGCTGTCAAGCACACCTGACATCTTTGTTATTTGCTTGTTAACAAATCTTTTTGCAGCTTTACCATGCTCAATAATCCAGCCTGCCCAATATTTTGTTTTAGCAGCCTGATTTAACTTTTCAGTTACTGACGTATTAACTTTTTTTACTCCGTTTAATACAGCTGATGCAGGTTTTCTTAAAATGGTTTTTCCTGTTTCTAAAAATTGATTTCCACCCTCTTTTGGGTTAAGTTTTCCTTTTTGGGCTAAATATAAAACAGAACCTGCTGCTACACCTACTGCTGCTGCTTTCACTAATGTATGTTTTTTGGCTTGAGATTTGATATGGTTATCAATCATTTGTGTGCCGTTATTTATTGCCCTAACTCTACTCATTATTTTTCTCCTACACTACATGTATTTTAAAAACTGTAAAAAAATAATTTGCTACCTTTTTATATTATTATAAAAATTTTAAATTGATAATAATAGTAAATTTTCTGTTACAAAAAAGGATTCATAAAGAATCCTTTTTTATTTTTTGAAGTAATTATAAGATATTTTACTAATAAATTATTATGCTTTAGATGTTGTTTCAGCTATTTTTTCTGCAACTTCTTGCATTACTTCAGCTGCTTTTGGGACTTGCTCGTTTAATGTTTCAGTTGCATCATCAATAACTTCGGGTTCGGGGACTTTGTTAGAAATCATATTAATGAGATTTGAACCAGTTTCGTAAATCTTTTCTCCTGCGATCTTAGTCCATTTTGAAACAAACCCTAATACGGATTTAAGAGTTTCATTTTTTATTTTCTCTGTTGCATTTAGCATTTTATCTAAAATTCCGGTTTTATAACCTGCTGCAAGAGCTGCTGCTATTGCAGCTGCTACGCCTACCGCTGTTAATATTTTTTTACCTATTGAGCTTTTTTTGTTGCTTCCTTTTATGGTTGAAGCTGCTGCAGGCTGGGCTGCTATGTGGGCTTGCGGTTGGCTTATAATATCCTTAAAAGTTTTTGATTGTGCTGTACCTGCAAAACTTACCGGACTAATCATCATAATAATTACCTCCTTTTTCCTTGGTACTTTTTAAAAACCTCTAAAACATGAAAATTGTTTTTTTTATTGAAATTGTTAAGTTTTTTTTACAATGTAAAATTGTCCGAGAAAATTTCGCGATAAGGAAAGTGAGCGAAATTTTGGAGTGGCAACTTTAAAAAGTGAGCACTTGTACAGCGACGATGAGTCGGAAGCAAAGTGCGACACCGGATTAGATTAAGATGCCTAAATATATTACTATTATAACATTTTTTTTTATTTTTTGGAATATTTTTTTTAAAAGTGTAGTCTATATATATAGAGAGAGTTTTGGAGAAAATTATGACAGCAGCTAATACAATAGAATTAAGTATAGATAAACGTGCTATGGGGTATGCAAAAATTTATGCCTCTTTATTGTCCGATGAATTTCAACGAAAAAGAGCTTATGCCTCTATTGCGGCTTTATATTCTTTGGTTAATGTTTTGGAAAAAACGGATAATGATGTTCAAAAATCGATGACATTATTTAGAAATCCTGCATTAAATGAAAATTATGAAATAAATGATTTTTATATTAATGACTGGCATATTGATGTTCGTGTGGTTACGGGCGGTAATTCCTTTTTGGTGCCTAAATGTCATTTTGATAATGAAATAGAACCTGATTTTTACGCAGTAATTAAAGTTGATAAAGAATTAAAATCCGCTGAATTATTAGGATTCGCAGATACAGCTTTCTTAACTAAAGATGCTTATGATTATCATTATTATAGTGTTTCTTTTGATACTTTAATTTCTTTTGATAAATTTATTGAAAAAATTAATAAGCCTAAACTTACTAATTTTGCAGAACAAGAACATGATATGTTTAAAAGCAATTTCTTAAGTTTATTGGATAATGAGATAGATTGCAGATTAAAAAATAAATTATTAAAGCATTTATTTGAATGCAGTGAATGCCGAACCGAATTTTGCTGTTTTACAGGATTTGAAATGGTTAGCTGCAATATAGGAAAATATCCTGAAATGATTGAGGATCATACTCTTAATATTGTCGGAGCGCAAGCTGTTGATGACGAAAAATATGCAGGGAAAGAAGAAATAATTAATATTACGGATGATGATAATATTGATGACAATGGCAATGACAATAACAATATTGATGATGTTAAAGAACCTGAAAGTCAAGATTCTACCGTGTCTGATATTCTTGACGAATTGTTTAGTGACGGAGATGAAGTAATTCAAGATAACCCTGATACTGAAAAGTCTGTTGATGTTGATTTAAAACAGGCTGACGATAGTGAATTTGATATTCTTGCTGATGATGGTTCAGAATCTTTGGAGATGCTGGATGATTATAATGAGGATAAATCAAGTAATCTTGAAATTCTTGATAACGGTGCGGTTGAAACGCTTAATGAAGCTGATGATGATTTAATTATTAATTCTGAAAATACCGAAAACAGTGAAAATGAAATTAACATTATTGATAATGATAATTCAAATATGGAAATTTTGAATGAAGAAGAAACTTCAGAAGCTGACAATGTTCAAAAAGTTATTGTCGATTATGATGAAAACGGTGAACCTATTTATTCTTACATTACTAATATTCCGCCTGAAGATGAAAAAAATGCTGATTTTGAAGCTGAATTGTCAGATGATGATATTTTAAATTCAACATTTGAAACTTATCCTCAATATAACGAATTGGATGTTGACTTAAGTACCATAAAAAATGAATCTTCAAGAATTGAGTATGTTCAAAATGATGAAGAAAATAATGACGTTACTCAAAATAATGATGAACTTGAAGAATATTCGGCAGAACCTGTGTCGACCGATAGTGAAAGTATAGAAACAGTTGTTTCTGATTATAATGAAGAAACTGAAAACGAATATGAGAATGTTGAAGGTGATGTTATAAATTCTGAAAATGAAATTATGTCTGCCGAGGTTGATTATAAAGGTTCCGATGAAATAGTATATAATGAACCTGAGGAGGAAGAACAAACAGACAGCAAATATAATGACGATAGCGGTTCTGACGAAGATGCCGAAAATGAGGAATATGATGAATACCAAGATGAATATGAAGAAGATAATGATAGTGATTATCTGATAGGGGAAAATAACAATAAGAGTTCAAATGGGAAAAATAAGTTACTGGTGCCTGTATTAATATTGTTAATTGCTCTAGTCACAGCCGGTGTGGGCGGTTATATGCTAATGAACAATAAATCTTCAAATAATAATATAGCGCAATCTGAAACTCAAGATACAGTGCAAGTTCAAGAATCCGATAATGATATGTTTGAACAACCGGCAGGTGATAATACATCCGGTAATGAAGAAAATAACATGGGGCAGGGAAATACTGAAAATCAACCGATTTCTATTGAAAATAATCAACAAGAAATGCCGTCACAGGGAACTATTGAGGTTCCTCCCTCTCAAAATAATCTTACAGAGCAAGATTTAATAAAAAATGCAAGACCTTCGACTTCGGATGTTAATCAGGCTATAACAAATGCTTTTGCTACCGGGGCTAATTCCGTTAGTGTGAGGGGGGTTAATTGGTTATGTTCTCCTCAACTGTTTACTGAAAATGAATTTAAAAATTATTTACAAAAACTTGATAATATTTTGAAATTAAATTTAAGAAAAAATATTCTAGATATTACTGAAAATCCTAAAACAGATTCTGTTTCAGTTAAGTTAGCAGTAGATAATGACGGTAATTTAACAAAATATATAATATCCGATTCAAGCGGTTCACAGCAAATAGATAATATTGTGTTACAAAGTATTAAAGAAACATTTGATGGTGAAAAGTCCCCAATTCTCACTAATAGCGATTTAAAATCCGATACTTATTATCTAAAAGTAGTAATAAAATTGTAATTTATGATATTATATTTTATTATATTGTATGGGTAGATAATATAGAGAATAAAATAAGTGCTTTTAGTTGAAGAACAACGTGCTTTAATAGAGAAAACAGTTAAAAATAATAAGAATTTTTCAGGTAATGAAGATTTGTTGGAAGATTTTTGCAGTGAGGCTTTTCAAAAATCTTATATGATTTTTAACTCATCTTCAAATATTCAAAAAATTGAAAATTACATTGGAAAAGTTGTTAATACTTCTATTTTAAGTGTACTTAAAAATTCAGGCAGAGTCAGAAGAGTTTCATCAGGTTTTGTTCCTACAAATGAAGTTAAAATTGAGGATTTAACCGCAGAAACCACAGCTAAACAAGAAATTATTTCGCCTGAATTCGTTATGGATTTTCCCGATCCGCAAGAATCGGTTGAAGAAGTTTTGATAACAAAAGAATGTTTGCAGCGTATCGCTGATGCGGTTTGTGTAATACATAA
>CANPWQ010000032.1 GCA_947584965.1 Candidatus Gastranaerophilales bacterium
GCATGTTTCTTTTTTTAACTTTTATTACTAAACATTGTTACATATTCTTCTAAATCTTTTATTCTTTTTGTTATATTTTTTTCTATATATTCCGTTTTTTCTTCAATTTCCGATATGTTTTGTATTTTATTTCCGAAAATGACATATTTTTTTATATTATTTATTATTTCCTTTTTTAATTCTTTAATGTTTTCATATATTGATTTATCTACGTATTTTATATCTTCAGCCATTTCGGACAACATTTCATTTATAACCATTATTAAATTGTTTGTATTTTTTTGTTTTAGTGATTTTTTAATAAGTTTTAATCTTTTTTCTATTTCCTTATACTTTTTGGATATTATTTCTTTCTTGACTGGCAAAGTCTTTGAAAGATAATCTTTTGCGGCTTTGTATCCTTTTTCTGCCAATTCTTCTTTTTTTGATTTATCAATTGTAAAATCGAAAAGTATAATGTCTTTTGTATCTATTACAATAAAGTCATACCTGTCATTTTGACTGTAAGAATTATATACGTCTTCTGTTGATAAATACCATATTGTATTTATTATGGAATTTACAAAATCCATGGGATTTTTTATATCGCTCCCGTCGCGTGAGCCTTCTAAGCGAAATTCCAATATTCTTGTATTTTCATTATCCAAATCTTCATATATTTTCCAAGCCGGTCTGCTTTTTATTAAATCCCCGTCCACAAGCAGTGCTTCATTATAGCTTACAGGTTTCATTAATCCCGGTAAACTTGCTGACGCTCTTACGGCAAATGCTATTTCAATATCGGGTGTTGTTCTTTTTGAAAATATAAACGGGGTATTAGTATTAATATCAATGGTTAATATTGATAAATCCTTAGCTATTTCATTAAAAGTTATTTTTTTATTTTTATTTTTTCCTTTTGTTACTTTTAACGAAATTTTTTCTCTTAGCCAATCTAAAAATATTTCCCCTTTGCTGATTGATAAATCCGTATTAAATATATTTATGTTTAAATCACGGAACATATTAAAATTAAAATCATAAAACAGCTCTTTTATTTCATCTTCACTGTAACCGACTGCATATAATGCAGCAAATACAGCTCCGACAGATGAACCTGCTATTGCATTAATATCAATATTAAATTCTTTTAAGGCTTTTAGAGCGCCGATATAACACATACCTCTTACTCCGCCGCCTCCAAATACACAGTTATATTTTATTTCTCCCGTCAAAATTTCCCCTTTTTATGAAAAAAAGCCCTTGGGATTATCCCAAAGGCTTTTTTATTAATTTTATTTGCAGTTTGCTGCTTCTTCTTCCGTAACACCTTTTATTGTAAGGCTTACTTTTCCTCTGTCATCGATTTTTATTATTTTTACTATGACTTCATCGCCTACATTCAAGTGTCCTTCAATAGTGTCAATTCTTTCTTTGCAAACTTGCGATATATGAACCATTCCGTCTTTACCGGGTGCCAGTTCAACAAAAGCTCCGAATTGTACTATTTTAACGACTTTACCTTTGCAAACCATGCCTTCTTCAGGTTTGAATGTCATTTGATTAATCATTCTCATTGCAATATCGGCACCTTCTTTATCGTTTGAGGTTATTGTTACACGTCCGTCATCTTGAATATCTATTTCAGCACCTGACGCTTCTATTATTCCTCTTATATTCTTTCCGCCGGGTCCGATTACGGTTCCTATATCTTCAACAGGTATAGTCATTGTAAATATTCTCGGTGCATAAGGTGATAATTCTTTTGCGGGTTCAGTGATTACTTCTCTCATTTTTGATAAAATATGAAGTCTGCCCTCTTTTGCTTGAGCTAATGCGCGTCTTAAAGTGTCATTTGCAATGCCCTTTGCTTTCATATCCATTTGAAGAGCTGTAATTCCGTTATCATTACCCGTTACTTTAAAATCCATATCACCTAAGAAGTCTTCAATGCCTTGAATATCGGTTAAAACAACCGGTTCTCTGCCGGGTTCCGTTATCATACCCATTGCTACTCCGCCTATCATGCACTTTACCGGAACTCCTGCATTCATTAATGCCATTGAACTTCCGCATGTTGACCCCATTGAGGTTGAACCGTTTGATTCTAATACATCTGAGGTTACTCTTATTGTATAGCCAAATTCTTCTTGTGAAGGAAGTGCGGGGATATTTGCTCTTTCCGCTAAATGTCCGTGACCTACTTCACGTCTGCCCGGACCTCTTAATGCTTTAACTTCGCCGACTGAAAATCCGGGGAAAATATATTTGTGCATATATGTTTTCTTTGTTTCAGGATCAACTCCGTCAAGCTCTTGTGCCATGCCGGGGCCCGCCAAAGTTGCAACCGATAATATTTGAGTTTGACCTCTTGTAAATACCGCGCTTCCGTGGGCTCTGGGTATAACTCCTACTTCGCACCATATCGGTCTTACTTCATTCGGTTTTCTTCCGTCTGCGCGAACTCCCTCATCAAGTATCATTGCGCGCATTATTTTCTTTTCGGCAGCTTTAAATTCTTCCGCTACAAAGTCAATGCCTGTTTCCTCCATTATTTTATTTATATAATGGTCTTCACCTAATGCTTCAACTTTTTCTTTAACCAGTTTTTTAGCTTCATCAAGTTTATTTTGTCTGTATGTTCTGTCGAAATTGTGATATGCGTCAAATATCATATCGTGAGCCGTTTCATTGATTATATTTTTAAGTTCTGTTGTATCATAAGGGTCAACAAACTCTTGTTTAGCGACTCCGCATTCCTGAGCAAATTTAACTTGAGCTTCGCATTGTTTTCTGATTTCAACTTGAGCAAATTCAACTGCTTCCATTATTTCGTCTTCCGTAACAAATTTGCAGCCTGCTTCAACCATTATTACGCTATCGTGAGTACCTGCTACAACGATATCCAGTGCTGATTTTTCAGCTTCCTGATGAGTCGGATTGGCAATTAATCTGCCGTCTAATTTTGAAACTCTGACAGCTCCGACAGGCCCTTCAAACGGTGTTCCTGCCAGCATTAAAGCGCATGAAGCGCCAAGCATTGCCAAGGTATCGGGTTGATTTTCTTGGTCATAGCTGAATAACTGAGCTACTATTTGTATATCGTTTCTATATCCGTGAGGGAACAGTGGTCTGATTGGTCTGTCTATTAACCTTGAAATTAAGATTGCTTTATCTGAAGCCTTGCCTTCGCTTCTGTTATATCCGCCCGGTATTCTTCCGATTGCGGACATTCTTTCTTCATAATCAATTAACAACGGAAAAAAGTCTATACCAACTCTTGGTTCGGGGCTTACGCAGCAATGTACAAATAACATTGTATCTCCACATCTTACCGTAACTGAGCTGGTAGCTGATTTCGCATATTTACCCGTTTCAATGGTAACTGTTTTTTCACCAACGGGAATTTCAATTTTCTTTGATTCTACCATTTTTTTCTCTTTTCTTTTTATACACTTCTCTAATTTCAATTTTTATTATAACTTAAACATTTTTTTATGTATAATAATTTATATGAACGGGCGTGTTATTAAGATATTTTCAGATTTTTATTATGTTGAAACTGATTTTGGGATTGTTGAATGCAAAATGAAATCTGTTTTAAAAAAGCAAAAAGAAGATGTTTATACGGGAGATTTTGTTCTGCTTGAACAGTTTGATAAAAATTCAATGCAGGCATTTATTTCCCAAACAATTAATCGTTCTGTCATAATAACAAGACCTAAAGTGGCTAATGTTAGTCAAGTAATAATAGTTTCGGCGCTCAAAGAGCCTGATTTGAACTTTGAACAGTTAAACAGATATATTGCTCATTGCGAGTATCATAAAATTAAGCCCGTTTTATGCTTTAATAAAGAAGATATTGATGATACCGATGATTTGAAAGAAGAAGTATCAAATATATATGCACCTTTGGGCTATGATATTATTTTTACCTCCGCATTAAAAAAGACGGGAATAGATGAGTTAAAGCCTGTTTTAAAATATAATACCTCAATGCTCTGCGGAGCTTCGGGAGTTGGTAAATCTTCTTTAATTAACGCACTGTTAAATGATAAAATGCTTCGGACTCTGCCAGTAAGTGAAAAAACAAAAAAGGGTGTGCATACTACTCGTCATTGCGAGTTAATAAAATTATTTGATGAGTCTTATATTGTTGATACTCCGGGGTTTTCTCATTTAAAATTTGATTTTCTACTTCCCGTTGAGGTTCAAAAATTATTTGTTGAATTTGACGGTATAAAAAAAGAATGTAAATATAAAAACTGTCTGCATATTTCAGAAGATGAATGCAGCGCAGAAAACATAACACGAAGCATGAAACCGTGCAGGTTTGACAGTTATAAAAAGTTTGTTGAAGAAGCTATAGAATATCAGGAAAAAATTTCTAAAATTTCTGTTAAAAAAGAAGCTAATGTTAAGTATAATAAAAATAAAATGATGACTAAAATTTCACATAAAAAAAGAAATTTATCCAGAAAAACTATAAATCAAAATATTAATTTGGAAGATTAAAATGGATACAAATATAAAAAATAAATTTAACGAATACAGAAAAATTGTTGATGAGCATTTAGATAAATATATTGAAGTTATATATCCAGAAAGTATATATGAATCCATGCGTTACTCACTGCTTGCGGGCGGAAAAAGATTAAGACCTGTTATGGCAATTGAAACGGCGCATATTTTCGGAGCTCCGACAGAAAATATATTACCGACCGCATGTGCAATAGAGATGCTGCATTGCCAGAGTCTTATTCATGATGATTTACCCTGCATGGATAATGATGATTACAGACGTGGCAAGTTATCCAATCATAAAGTTTTTGGCGAAGCTGTTGCTACCCTTGCAGGTGACGCTTTTTTAAGCTATGCACCGAAACTTATTATTGATAAAACGCCTAACTCAGTTTCATCAGATAAAGTTTTAAAAGTATTAAATGAATTTTTTATTGCGGCAGGTGTTGACGGGATTATTTCGGGGCAGATTGTTGATATTGACTCTGAAAAGAAAAAAATATCACCTCAAACTTTAGAGTTTATTTATGAGTATAAGACCGCTAAATTGTTTAAACTCGCTTTGCGTTCAGGAGCAATAATTGCAGGTTCGGATGAAAATTCTTTAAATGCTTTGACTTCTTTTGCTCAATATTACGGGCATGCATTTCAAATATATGATGATATTTTAGATGTTACCTCCACTTTGCAGGAATTAGGTAAAACTCCCGGTAAAGACGCTGATGTTCAAAAATCAACTTATGTTTCCATGTACGGAATTAATGAAGCAAAAAATAAAGCACTGTTCCTTTGTTCTCAGGCTTGTGATATACTTAATTCGGGAAATATAAATTCGGATATTTTATCAGGGATTGTATCCGATATTGTTGAGGGGTTGAAAAAATGTTGTTAAATACCAGTTATGAAATAATTATTAACGGAATAGAATCGGCTATAATTGCACAATTATTAAAATTTATCGGGCATGTTATAACTAAGAAAAAAGTGGATTTCCAAGTGCTTGCAACAACAGGAGGTATGCCTAGCGCTCATACGGCAGGAGTTGTTTCGCTTTCTACAACGGTTGGTTTTATTTGCGGGTTTGATTCCGTTGAATTTGCTATTGCATTAGGTTATGCACTTGTTGTTATGTATGATGCGGCAGGTTTAAGACGTTCCACAGGTAAGATTGCAGCATGCCTTAATAAAATCAGAGATGATTTCTATGTCCACGGGCAAATGCCGGCTGAACGATTAAAGGAACTTTTGGGGCATACTCCGTTTGAAGTTTTTGTCGGTGCGCTTCTTGGTATCTTTATGGCTTATGTTAATCACTTTTATTTATTTCAGTAGATAGATGAACGATTTTGATTTATTTAATAATTTAATAGAACCTGTTTTAGTTTTTGACAATGACGCTATTGTTTTCAAAAATAAAAGTTTTATGTCGAAATTCCCTTATTTTACTAATTTAGACAGATTTAAAAAATATTTTAATTTTAATTTATGTTTTCTTTCTTCGGATAACATTGCAAATATTACTCCTCTTGATATTTTACTGAAATCAAAAGAGAATTTTCATACTGTTTGCTCTTATCAAAAAAATAACGGGGAATATATATATTATTATATTCATTCATTTTATTCGGATTCTTTAAAAATTGTTATTTTTAATGATATTACGGCTGAAAATTCTATTGATACATATAAATCAGATTACTTAAAATTAAAAAAAGAGTTGTCGCTGGCTAGTGAAAATTCCAAGAAATTTTCAAAACTTCAAGAGCATGCTCAATCTCAAGTGTTAAAAATGGGAATAATTAACAGAATTTCACTATTAATAAGAGAATCTAACGATATTGAAAATATTATATCTTTCGTCTTATCTGAAATAAATACCTTAACGGGAGCGTTTAAATCTTATTATTCAAGCAAAGTTAAAGACGGATTTAAAATTAAATATTCGCTGCCGAATGATGACAAATCGGATATAATTCATTCTTATGAAAACAGTGTAATTGAAACGTTAAAAAATAAAGAAATCAGTGTGGCTTCATGCCTGAGAGAGTCTTTAAACTCCGAGACAGTTCTTCCCAAAGGTGTAACCAGAGTAATAGTTCCCGTGTATAATAAAAATAATCTTTTGGGAATTATTGTAATATTAACAAAACACAGATTTTTACTCGAGGAAAATAAAGAAATACTTCAGTCTGTTTCGGTTCAATTGTCTGAATCAATTATTCAATCGGGATTAATAGAGCAGTTAAATAAAAAGAATAATAAACTTCAAAAAACTTTAAATGAGTTAAAGGAAGCTCAAGTTCAGCTTATAAATACCGAAAAAATGGCTTCGGTCGGACAGCTTGTTTCAGGAGTTGCGCATGAAATAAACACTCCGCTTGCTTCAATAAATTCTAATAACTCTATAATTTCAAAATTAATTTCAAATAAATCCGAATTAACTTCTGAGCAGTTTAAAATGCTTTCAGAGTTAAATGAAATAAATATTGAAGCGTCAAAAAGAATATATAATATTGTAAAATCGTTAAAAAGATTTGTCAGACTTGACGAAGCACAGCTTCAAGAGGCTGATATTAATTCAGAGCTTGATTTAACTTTGAAAATTATGGCTCATGAACTAAAAAATAATATAAAGGTTGTAAAAAATTATTCACAATTGCCGTTAGTTATGTGCAGGGTTAATATGTTAAATCAGGTATTTATGAATTTGCTTATAAATGCTTGCCATAGCATTAACGAAAAAGGAGTAAACGGTCAAATTACAATAACTACATTGTTAAAAGATAATAATGTATTAATAAAAATAAAAGACAACGGCATGGGAATTAAAGATGATGTGCAAAAAAAGATATTTATTGCAGGTTTTACCACTAAAAATCCTGAAATCGGCACGGGCTTAGGGTTGGCTATATCAAAAAAGATTATTGAGCTTCACAAAGGAACTATATCATACACTACAAAACTTAACGAAGGTAGTGAATTTACTGTATCGGTTCCCGTTAAATAGTTAAATGTTATATTGTTTAACGATTTTAGGCAAAATTAAATCCCATAACTCTTCTTTTGGGTGAATTTCATCTGATTGCCAGTATTTTTTATTGTAGACGTCAATATTTCTCATATAATCGGTTGCTTTTATCAGTTCAATTCCGTATGATTTCAGTTTATCTTTTTCACTTTGCGGAAGTTCTTTTTTTGAGAGTTCGGGAAACTCAATCATTATAAACTTTGCATTCGGATAAAGCTGATGAACTGTGATTGCGCTTTGTTTCATAATTGCGTTAAATAGTTCAAAAGTTTCTTCTTCTTTTTTTATATTCTTTGATACCTGTTTATTTAAAATGCGTCGTATAAAAAAAGATGAATATAAAGGCTTAAATAATGGTTTATCTTCAACAATATTTCCGTGTTTATCAATTTTATATTTTAAATTAAACATATCTATAAGCGGATTTACTTGGTAATTATGTAATCTGTGCAGGTGATTCCAAATAAAGGTATAAATAACAAAATCGACATTAGGATATTCTGTTTTAAGGTCTTTACCTGTAATTTGATAATACATGTATTGAGTTCCGGTAGCACCTTTAGCCTTATTAATACAGCTTCTTCCCGTAAGATTAGATATTTTATAGCATGGAGTTTGTATATCCTCTAAGCCTGCCCCCTCTGCAAAGGAACAGCCAAGCCAGATAATCGGTGTTTTATTTGTGTCTTTAATAAAAGAATTTCTGAATACCGTCGGATTAAAATCTTCTAAGATTTTATATTTTGTTTGAAAATTTTGGGTATTGTTAAATTTTGCCTTATCCGCCTGCTGTTTAAATGCTTCATTTTTTGCTTTTATTTGTTGAAAAGATGCAAATTCCACAGTGCCGAGCGCGACTGTAATTAATAATAAATTTATAAGTATTCTTTTTAGCATGATAATATTATTATATAATTTTTTTTGAAAGAGGTATACATGAGCATAAAAGCACCAAAAGGTACAAAAGATATATTGCCGGAAGAAATTGAAAACTGGCATTTTATACAAAAAACGGCAGAAAAAATTTTCTTAAAGTCAAATTTTAAGGAAATCAGGACACCTATTATTGAGGAAACCGATTTATTTGAACGCGGTGTCGGCGATACAACAGATATTGTTAATAAAGAAATGTATACTTTTACGAAAAGCGACAGAAGTTTAACTCTGCGCCCCGAGAACACGGCAGGAGTTGTAAGAGCATATTTGGAACATAATATGTACAGAGAAAGTCCGCCCGTAAAACTTTGGTATTTTGGTCCTATGTTCAGATATGAAAGACCACAGGCAGGAAGACAAAGGCAATTCCACCAAATTGGTGTGGAAATGTTCGGAATTCAAGACGCATCTGCCGATGCTGAATGTATTTTGCTTGCTTCTGAATTTTTAAAAGGATTAGGTTTAAACGATTTAACGGTTGAAATTAATTCATTAGGCTGTGACAAATGCCGAGGCGAATATAAAGAGCAGTTAAAAAAAGCAATAGCACCATTTTTGGATAAGCTCTGCGATGATTGTAAAAGCAGATATGAAAAAAATCCATTGAGAATTCTCGATTGCAAGAATGAAACATGTAATAAATTGTTCGAGGAACATGACTTAAAAAATTCGCTCTCAGGCGTAAAACTTTGTGATGAGTGCGCTTCTCACTATAAAAATTTAAAAGAATATTTAAATGCACTTAATATAAAATATGTTGAAAATACTTTTCTTGTCAGGGGATTAGATTACTATACAAAAACAGTATTTGAAATAAAATCAAATAATTTAGGTTCTCAAAATGCCGTATGCGGTGGAGGAAGATACGACGGACTTGTGGAAACATTGGGCGGACCTAATACCCCTGCCGTCGGCTGGGCTATGGGTGTAGAAAGATTAAATTCGTTAATTCCGAAAAAAAATGCGGATTATACAGATTTCTTTATTGTTTCTAATAATCCTGCCGAAACATTAAAGTTAACAGCTAAATTAAGAGGGCATGACTATAGTGTTGAATTTGATTACAATTTTAGAAAATTTGCTAAACAATTGGAAAAGGCTTCTAAAATTGCTAATTATGCAATTATTTTGGGCGAAGATGAAATAAATGGCGGGTATTATACAGTTAAAAATCTTAAAACATCAACTCAAGAACAATTATCGTTTGATGAAGTATTAAATATCAAAAAATAAGGTGCTTAACTGCAGAAAGTTCTTCATAAGATATACCAGCTTCCGACAACTCTTCAAGCGTTATACCGAAAAGACTGATTAGATTTTGGGTTTCAGCTTTTACTGAGTTGTTTTTTATATCTTTAATAAGATTTTTAATAACTGTTTTTCTTTTTAATACAGTTGCATTATTTTCTGCATTTTTATTTAAAATTCTTTTTTTAGATTTCCCCATATAAATAAATATATATTCAATGAGAATTCAAAACAATATTATAAAGAGATAAATAATGTTAAAAAATGTAAAAAAAAAATAAAAATTTTGTTAGATTATCGCAATTTTTTATATTCAGCTTTGTTAGCACGGTATAATAAATTATAAAGGAGTGAAGTTTTCATGAACATTAATAGTATTTCAATGACGCAAATAAAACCACAAACCGGTAAATTTTCTGTAAAAAATAATAATGTTACTTTTCAAGGTAATCAGAAATACAAAGCAAAACAAACTGCTGCGAAAGCTGCATTGATTGCGGGTGGACTTGCAACAATTTTAAACGGGTGTGGTCCGGCTGTTGAGCAATCTATACCAGATGGTCAAATTGACCCTACAATTGGGCAAAAAACTCAGAGTGAAACACAGAATAGTTCTAATGTATCCTTACCCGATGGAATAATATTAAATGATGCAATGACTAATGCTTCAAAAACCTCATTGACAGATATAAAACTTTCTATTTTGCCTGTTTCTGAGTTTTATTTTACAAACTCTGACGGCGAAGTTTTATTATATCCTAATGAAGATTTGCCTGTTAATGATGCAGGTTCGGTAATTGTTACAATTACAAAAACAGAATCAGACAGAGCTGATGAGGGGAACACATTAGATGAAATTATTTCAAAAGTGTTTTCAAATGAATTGAGTGCTTATGATGATTCTGAAAAAATAAATATAAGAAATAAAATGATTGATGAAATTGTACAATCTAATCCTTCATTGGCAAAATATATTAAAACAGAATTAGGAGATAAAGCAAAAAGCTATGATGTTATAGCATCCTTGAATTTATATAATGGTTCATCAAGCAAAGATGAAACTTTAGATACAAGATTATTAATTATACCTTCTGTTGTTGTATACCAAGTTCAAGGTCAGGAACCTGATAATGTAACTTTTCGTAATTCAATGAGTACTTACATACCTTCATTTGAAAATGGTAGTGTTATAGTTAATGATGAAGCACAAGAAGCTGATAATGAATATTCTTCATTACATAAATTAATATATGCTGCTTATGGTAATGACATATCGGATGATTCATATCGTGATATATTATATGCAATTGTAAATTCACCTAAAAATTCAGTTTATTTTGAAAATTTACTTGATGGTTTGAATTTCTTTGATATGATTCAAGTTGCAAGTATAACTGATATTAATAGGACTTTAGATGAAAATATAAACGATGATATGTTAGGATTAACACTTCCTACTGTTACAACATTAAGAAATCAAGCACATAATGCGGATATTTCAGGAATAACAAGTGACGGTATTGTTTATCAAATATCTCCCGGAGCTGTAGTTGAAGGTCAAGATGATAGATTTATTGTAATACATGATAAAACAGGCGATATGAAAGCCGGCGATGTTTATGCGCTTAGAGATATACTTCAATTTTACTCATCGCCGGATGGTAATGGAAGATTTGCAAATGTTGTTGATGGAAAACTTCAGTTAAATGGCGGTGTTAATTATGTAAATCAATTTGCAACTCAAATTATGCAGCAAATTGTTTATGCTAACTTACCTATATTTACAGCACCTTATGAAGACGTAAATGGAGTTCATAACTTTGGTGTATTTGATATAGATGCAGATTTTGATATCACTGGTAAATCTTTGGATGAAATTATACCACATGCCAAAATTAACTTAAATAGAATGGCGTCTTTTAGTTTCGTTGATGAAAACGGTGAATCAAGATTTGAAGATGGTGTAAAATTAAATCTTCCTCAATTTAATTATAAAATTAATGAATGTAAATTGTTGAATTCAGGCAAACCAAATTGTGATTGTGATAAACCAACAAAACCGTCTGATCCAACGAAACCTTCTGATCCAACGAAACCAACAGATCCAACGAAACCAACAGATCCAACAGGACCGACAGGCCCAACAGGTCCAACAGGACCGACAGACCCAACAGGTCCAACAGGACCGACAGGTCCAACAGGACCGACAGGTCCGACAGGCCCAACGGGACCAACAGGACCGACAGGCCCAACGGGACCAACAGGACCGACAGTCCCAACAGGACCGACAAGCCCAACAAAACCAACAGTTCCAACAGAACCAACATGTCCTTCGGAACCTGGTGATGAGTCCTATGAACCGGAAAATCCACCGACAATTCCGGATGATAATACGAAGCCTTCTCAACCAACAAAACCTGGAGATGATGATCCGTTAGATCCGAATAACCCACCGTCCGGAGATGTAGATCCGGTAAATCCTGATGATGATTGTGAAGATGAACCCGGAGAATCGCATACTCCTGAAAAACCACCAGGAGCTTCTGATAGTGATCCAGTAAATCCTGATGAACCGGGAACTGGCGAATCCGGAGAAAGTGGTACAAAACCGGGACAGCAACCGGGAGACTCCGGTGAGGGCGGCACGAACCCGGATTGTGATGATAAAGAACCTGACGAAAATTTAGGTACAGAAACGAGACCTACTATACCCTCAGAAGGACAAGATGATAGTCATGATTCATCAACGGATACTGATTCATCTGACAGTGAAAAAGATACAGACAAATCAGAAGATACTCCACAGCAGCCACCTGTTAGCGAAGAACCTGGTTGTGATGGTGAAGAACCTGAAGAAGAATTTAAAAAGGAAACTTTGCCCGGACTTGAAGAAGCTTCTGCTACCTCTAAAATAAGTGCAAACAAACCAAATTCTGCTATTGGAAAATTAACTTCATTCGTTATTTCTAAATTAGGCAGAGGTAGTAAAAAAGGCGGTTTAAATTATAGAGGTTAATATTACAGATAATAAAAAGAAAGGAAATGATAAATTCATTTCCTTTCTTTTTATTAATAAATTAAATTATAATTTATTTAAAGAATAATATGCTTATATTTTTTCGGCTGCAAGCATTTTTTGAAATTCATCAAGAATTTCTCTCCAAGGCTCATAAATAATATCATTTTCACCGAGAGCTTCTTTTGAAATGCCTGCGTGATGAATTAACGGTAATAAGTCATTTACTTTATATCTGATTGATTCATTTAGATTGTCATCAGTATCATTACATATAAAATATTCGGTACCGTCGCTGTCTTTTCCGTAATCAACAATCGTTATTTCATGCCCGCCGTTTACCTTTTTGTTTTCATCAAGATGCGTATATCCGACTATAACATTTTGTCCTAAACTTAGTGATTTTAATATATGTTCTTTTGTTTCATTAAGTTCGGCATTATAACCTGTCAGGTATCCGTTTTCATCAATATTTTGATAAACTACCGAAATTTTAGGTTTTCCAAAAACTATAGTTTCTACAAAAGTCTTTTCAAAATCGGTTAAACCGTTTTTATCTTGATTAAAAATGCCTGCTCTTTCATCCGTAAGAGCATCATAAGTATTCTGTGAACCTAAATTTAAAAGAGCGGATTGTATTAATACATCAATGCAAGAGCGTTCACCCGCATCTTTGTACGAAGTTTGTACCCTTGCTCTAACAATTGCGCTGCGATCAGGTTTTATTCTGACTGTAACATTATCCCAATCTTTAATTTTATGTTCACAGTCAAAAGATTTTAATTTCCAAAGTCCGGCTGCGTAATTGCTGTCAATTGCTGACATGTTTATATTTTTATCTATGCAATAATTTTGTCCGCTTAAGCCTTGAGCAAATCTGACAAATTCTGCAGGCATTTTTTGTGCAAGATTAAATTCCATACTTGCCACTACACATGAAGATGAAACTACATTTAATGCCTGCTTCGGAAATTCTTTTCCTGTTTCTTGTGAAATTTCCTGTGCCACGTTAGATGGAATATCTCCGAATTTTTGTGTTATGGAATACGGATTATCCAATGCCCGTATTACTTCCGTTAGTATTTGTTTCGTTGATAATCCGGGGATTCTCGGTTCTGTGGCTATTTTATAAAGATTATCCAGCACTGTTGAGCCGTCATTAGAATTGTTATTATCAAGTATTCCTTTTTGCTCAAGACGAGTTAATAAAATTTGAGTATCGCGGTCTATATTAGATTTTATTCTGTTAATTTGCTTTTTCTTGGAAACAGTTAAACTTTTGTTTTCCGTGCCAAATGAAGGATAGTATGCCAGTACATTTTGGCTGTTTACTCTCTTTAAATCTGAAGGTATGTTTGTGTTTAACAATGTTATTGCAGGTGAAGTCTTTATAGATGTACTTTTACCTGCTTTATAAAAATTATTATTAATATTATCTATTTTTAACATAGCAATACTATACCTTCTCTTATATAAAAAAATGATTATATTAAAAATTGCTATTTTTTTATAAAGAGTTTACAATTACAGTTGATTTTTTCCCTCTTTTAATCCTCGGGCTCTATCATATAACTCAACTTTCATATTTAATGAGTGAGCTTTATTTATAACATAGTCAATTAAATTAAGATAATATGATGATATTGTAGAACGATTAACCTTATACCATACATCTTCAATATCAAGAGCAAGCCATTTCCCGCCGCATTTTACAACCGAATCAATCCACATATCTATTTCTTTTCTGTTGTCGTTAACATCGGGAATAATTATGTATTTTGAAGTCATTAATCCGTATTTATCAGTATTTGCTTGGGCATATTTTTTCATATTTTCAATAACTTTTTTATATGCGTTAACTCTTTTTATTTTTTTATATGTTTTTTCACATCCCGAGTCAATTGAAATTACAACATTTAAAACACCTTTTTCTATTGCTTTCGCTATCGCGGGAGAAAACTTTATACCTGAAGAATGAATACGCATATTTCTAAATCCGTGTTGAGTTAAAAGATTAATTAAATCTTCAAACTCGGGAGCAATAGTTGGTTCTCCGCCGCCAAAAGAAACTTCTCCTCCGGGGCGAAGAATTTTTTCTTCCAGCATTTTTCTTACTACGGGAACCGCATCATAAGGTTTTATTTTTTCAAATAATTTTTTATTCTGTACTTCATAACAATATGTACATCTGCTATTGCAGGCTATCCAGTAGTTAAATTGAAGAAAATTTATATAATCTTCCTCATCCCAGTCTTTTTCTTCAAGAAATACGCACCCTTTGCAATTGGGCGTCAAATTCCCTTTTCTGTGTTCTTCTCTGTATTTCCTTTTTTTATCAAATAATTCCTGCCAATCAATAGGCTCACCTGCATATACATTTTTTAATGTTATTTGTCCGCCTCCGCTATGGCATGTAAAACAGCAGGTTTCAAGTCTTGTGTGTTCAAAATCCATGCCATGTTCAATGTATCTGCAACTTAAATATTTCATTTATAATCCCATTCTCTTATTATTAAGTTATCATCATGAAATTTTATAGTCAAGAATGCTAAGAATTACTAATTTTTTGTATTTGTTTTGTTGTTAATGATATAATAATTTTAATTATAAAATTGTATTATAGGTATTATTTTGAAATATATAAGTTGTATTCATCTGGAACACGGTATAACATTTTTCTCAACATCAGTTCAAATATGTTGTATAAGTTCTCACCCCGGCGGCGGGAATATTATGCAGATAAACAATTATCATGGTGAACTTATTAATTGGGATGAGATTTTTGCTAATCGCAAAATTATGAGAGAGAACATTAAAAACGGCATTGTCCCTGAAAAATGTACGGGGTGTTATTATTTAAAAGAAAATGAATGGAACTCAGATAATTACATTGATGAAGTTTTAATTGGGCATTTTACTCATTGTAATTGCAATTGTATATACTGTTATACGGAAAAAGATAAGAAATTCTTTAATGCCAATAAAACATACAATATATATCCGGTAATAAAGGATATGATTGACAAAAAAGTACTATCAAAGAATTCAACAATTACTTTTGGCGGCGGTGAGCCTACTATTTTAAAGGAGTTTGAAGAACTTGTATATATGCTGCTTGATTATGATGTATACAATATAAGAATACACTCTGATGGTATTAAATACTCATCCGCTATTGAAAAAGGTTTAAAATTAGGAAAAATTACTCTAATAACTTCGGTAGATTCAGGCACACCTGAAGTATATCAAAAAATTAAGCAGGTTCCTTGTTGTGAGCAGGTTTGGAAAAATCTTGCAAAGTATGCAAAAACTAAAAACGGACTTATAAGAACAAAATTTGTTTTAATTCCGGGAGTTAACGACAGCCTTTCTGAAATTAAAAATTGGCTTAAAAAAACTTATGAAGCCGGTATAACCAATGTCGCTTTTGATATAGAGGATAACTGGTTTAAAGAACACAGAACAAAAATTCCTCAGTATGTTTATGTAATATGTGATTTCATTTTTGAGTGTTACAGACAATATGGAATTGAAACTTGTGAATTGTATGAACGTGCTTCAAATTTGAAAATTGATAGGGAAAACAGACTAAAATGATTGGTAAATCATCTTCTAATAGTGGTATAGGTTTTTCTTATGACGGAAAAATTCTTATTAAATCTGATGAATATGAGGATGGTAAATTAACTGTTTGTGAAAATTTTAACGGATTTAATTTTGATATAAATGTTTTGAAAGATAAAATAAAAGCACCTGTTGATTTTGTAGAATTGGGGCATTGGAAATCATGTTTCTTAAAATGCTTATACTGCAACGAAGATAAAGTTGATGATTTATCTTTAGTTAATCATTTTGATATATTCCCCGTAATTGAAGAATTATTTGATAAAAAATATATTACAAAAGATACAAAAATAATTTTTGAGTGCGGTGATGCAACGCTTCATCCCGAGTTTGATAAGTTAATGTATTATTTTATTAATACCGAAATGAAAGATATAACAATAAAAACCTCTGCTCAGCGCTATTGCCATTCTATTGCCGAGGCAATTGATAAGAAAATTGTAAAAGTTATTGTGTCTTTTGATTGCGGTTGTCCTTATATTTATGAAAGAGTTAAAGGGTACAATAAATTTGATATTGCCGTATCTGTTATAAAAAAGTATATTCAATATGACGACCGCAAAAAAAAGCGGGTTATATTAAATTACACAATCATAAACGGTGTTAATGATAATCAAAAAGAAATATTTGACTGGTTTATGTTTTCAAGAGGCTTAGGAATAAAAAAACTTTCACTTGATATTGAAAATAAATGGTTTGAGCAATTAAACGGTAATATTCCCGATTATCTTAAAGAATTACTGATATTTACAAAAGATTTATCCGGACTGAATAATTATGATATAGAATTTACGCCTAAATTAGATGATATATATAATAAAATTAAAAGCAGGTAGGTATGTTTATATATGACGAAAGATATTTAAGTAAAAAAGAGGGGCATTATTACAGTTGTCCTTGGATTGAGCATGGACTTGTTTTCTTTCGTTATAAACTAGCTATGTGTTGTAACTGCGGGCATGAAGGCGGCGGACATACTTTAGTAAGAAATAATTTTACGGGACAGATTTTGAATTGGGACAGAGTATTCAAAGTTAAGGATATGTTCAGGCGCTTTCATAAAAAAGGTAAAATAAACAAAAGCTGTATAGGCTGTCCTATGCTGGAGGAAAAGAATTGGGACGGTGAGAGATATATTAATAATATATATTTAAGCCACTGGACAACTTGTAATTCTAAATGTATATATTGTTATGCAACTGAACATCCCGATGATTTTAAATTAAAAAAAGTATATAATGCGCTTCCGATAATAAAAGACATGTATGATAAAGGGATATTACGCCCCGGCGGAATAATATCGTTCGGCGGTGGTGAGCCTACTATTTTAGATGAATTTGAAGATTTAGTTAATTATTTCCTTGATAATTATTTTTGGGGAATAAGAGTTCACACATCGGGAATAAAATACAGCCCTGCTTTAGCAAGAGCCATAAATGAAATAAGAGGCTATGTCGTTGTTTCGGTTGATTCAGGTAGCAGAGAAACTTTTAAAAAGATTAAACAAGTTGACTGTTATGATGAAGTAAGAGATACAATTAGGAAATATGCGCTTCAAACAACTTTTTTGGGCAGATACCTTGTCAGTGCCAAATTTATAATCATTCCGGGAATAAATGATACAATTGAAGAAATTGAAAACTGGATGAAAGCTAATTATGATGCAGGATTATATACAACCGTACTTGATATTGAAGAAAATTGGTATATAAAAAACAGACATAACATTCCTTCTCATATTTTTGAATTAATAAATTATGCAAAAAAACGCTCAAAAGAATTACATACAAACTTTGAACTTTATGAACGGCTTCAAAATTTAGTTAACGACGAAAAATTAAAGAAAAAATAATTACTTTATTAACGCTTGAATTTCTTTAAAGTTAGGATGTTTAGAGCTTTCAAGTAATTCAAATAAAACCATTTCCGTCGTTGCTATGCTGCAGCCCGCGTGTATTAATCGTCTTATTGCTGCATTTTTATTTTCATCATTTCGAGAACAACAGCAATCTTGAACTATAAAAACTTCATATCCCGCATTTAATAAATCAATTGCGCTTTGAAGCACACAGATATGAGTTTCTATTCCGAATAAAACAATTTGCTTTTTATAATAATGCAAAATTTTATCTTTAATATTTTTTTCTTTTAATACGCTAAAAGTTGTTTTTTCATAATAATCCGATTTTAAATTAAGTGATTTAATTTCATCAATAGTTGAGCCTAAACCTTTCGGATATTGCTCTGTAACAATCACGGGAAGATTTAAAATTTCAGCCGTTTTCGCTATTGCAATTGCATTTTTTTTAACAGTATCGTCTTTAGCTATTTTTATTAATTTATCTTGTATATCAATAATTAAAATAAGACATTTGTTTGCGTTTAAGGTATTCATGTTATTTCTCCTTATTAACTTTATTATATAATAATTATGTTATGGAAAAGATGAAAAAAATATTGAATGAGCGCAACTGTTTAAAATTAGTTTGCGGTGCAGGTAATGAAAATATAAAAGAAGTTGAAAAATTAGCTTATGTGTATTCTCGCGCAGGATTTAACATGATAGATGTATGTGCAAAAAAGGATGTTGTTAACGCTGCAAAAAGCGGAATATTAAAAGCAGGAACGGAAAATGAAACTGCAATATGTGTCAGTGTAGGGCTTTGTGATGATATTCATGTAAGTAAAGCCGTAATTAACGGGCAAAAATGTACAATGTGCGGAAAATGTGCTTCAATTTGTGCTCAAAATGCTATTTTTAATGAAGATGAAAAATACAGCGTTGATGAAAGGAAATGTATAGGGTGCTTAAAATGTGTGCAATCCTGCGACAGCGGTTCTATTATTGTTGAACATAAATATAAACAGCCATATACAATGCTATTGCCCTTGATATCGGAGGGTATTGACTGTGTGGAATTTCATTGTTCAAGTGAAGATGAAGAGATGATACTTGACAGTTGGAATAAAATAAAATCAATATACAACGGCCTTTTAAGCATTTGTATTGACCGCTCAAAAATGGGTGATGAAAAAATAATATCTTTATTGAAAAAAATGATTGGTGATAGAGATGATGTAATTATTCAAGCAGACGGAAACCCTATGACAGGCGGTATTGATGATTATAAATCTACCTTGCAAACGGTTGCGTTTGCTGAGTTAATAAACAGAAGCAGACTCCCTGTATTTGTTATATTATCGGGCGGTACAAATTCAAAATCATCACAACTTGCAAAAGAATGTTCCGTTAATGCGGCAGGTGTTGCATTGGGCAGTTATGCAAGAAAGATTGTTAAAAATTATATTGACTCTGACGTTTTTTGGGAAAATGAAAAAGCACAAAAAACGGCAATTCAAATTGCAGAAAATCTTGCGCAGAGTATAAAAACATATCTCTAATATTTTGAAATTTCTTCAAAATATCTTTCAAGTGCCTTATATCCGCAGTATATTTCGCTGGTTAAACTTACATATCTTGAAGCAGCAAGAAATTTTAATTCTTTTGCTCTTATTTGAATAATCTCATCCGCGTCATTTCTTAAATTTTGTTCTAAAGACATTGACCAGCGTTTAAGAAAAGCCAGTTCCTCATTAATTTGTTTAATTGTAGAGAATTCAAGCAGGTTAAAATCATATTTTGCAAGCAATGCCTTATCTTTAACGCTTATTCTTGGTTGAACAACAGGAGCGCCGTATATTTTTTTTATTACCATGTAATTATCGGCGGTGCGTCTGTGAGAATCAGGTACTTCGCCTCTGGCAAGCATAGCTGACATGCTAAGTGAACTAAATTTGTCATCGTCGCATGAAAGTGAGCTTAAATTTGTACTTTCTTTGTATATCTTATTATTATTGCTGTTTAAAACTGACTCCAAAGTTGCCCCATCTCCGAATAAAAAATTTATTAACACTAATATAATAAAACCTCAAAAAGAATTTGTCATGGAAAAATAAGAATATATTAAGAATATTTGTCAAATTTTTTACAATCAATTTTTTTGGAATATAATAAAACTATGTTTAATTATGATGTAATAGTAGTTGGAGCGGGACACGCAGGATGTGAAGCAGCTGTTGCCTGTGCAAGGCTGGGTGCAAAGACATTGCTTGCCACTTTAAATATGGATAATATTGCGTTAATGCCTTGTAATCCCGCAATTGGCGGACCTGCCAAGTCTTGCCTTGTTCG
>CANPWQ010000033.1 GCA_947584965.1 Candidatus Gastranaerophilales bacterium
ATAACTTTTATTCTGTTATCTTTTTCGGCATATTCTTTTAATATTGCAAGCGAGTTATCAGTTGAACAATCATTAACACATATTACTTCAAAATTTTTATAAGTCTGATTAATAATTGAGTCTAAACATTCTTTTAAATACTGCTCTACATTATAAACAGGCAGTATAATTTTGAATTTTTCCATTTAAATCTCCTCTAAGGCATGTGCGAGTCGTTCTATTCCGATTTTTATTGTTTCTTCATCAGCATTTGTGTAGTTCAGCCTTAAGGTGTTTACGTTTTGCGGATTGACATAGAACGGATGCCCCGGAACAAATGCTACTTTTTTCGCTATTGCTTTATCAAATAAATCCGTTACGGATTTACCCTCTTGTATTGTTACCCATGTGAACATTCCGCCTTTCGGATGAGTGAATTTAACAGTTTTGGGAAAATATTTTTCCATTGCACCTACCATTGCTGCGGCTTGGGATTTATATAATTTCTTGATTTTTTCAATGTGTTTATCAAGGTCATTGTTATAAAGATAATCTGAAATTAAATATTGTCCGAATATGTTTGAATGCAGGTCTGACGCTTGTTTTGCAGTTTCTATCATCTTAATGATTTCTTTGTTGGCTATAATGTAACCGAGCCTCATCCCCGGGGTTACTATTTTAGAGAATGAACCTAAATATATGTTTTTTTCGCTTTCGTTTAATCCGATATAAGGTATTCTTTCGCCATCTTCAAATCTTAATTCGCCGTAAGGGTCATCTTGAATTAGTATTAAATCTTCATCTTTTATTACTTCAAAAACTTTTTTTCTGTTTTCAGCAGTATAAGTTAAACCCGTAGGATTTTGAAAATTCGGGATTAAATATGCAAGTTTAGGTTTGTGCGATTTTATATTGTTTTTTAAATCTTCAATATCAAGTCCGTCGTCATTTAATTTAGATTGAACAAAATCAGCTCTGTAAAGACAAAATGCTTGCAGTAAACCTAAGTATGACGGTTTTTCCACAAGAACTTTGTCTCCGTCATTTATGAATACTTTTCCGATTAAATCTAATGCCTGCTGCGAACCTGTTGTGATTATTACGTTATCAACAGTGATATTCATGCCCCAAATTCTTTTATAACGATCAACTATAAACTGTCTTAAACTGTCTAATCCCATTGTTGTTGAATATTGATATATTTTTGCACCGAATTTATCTGCAATTCTGTTCATTGATACTTTTAATTCTTCCTGAGGAAAAGAAATAGGGTTTGGCAGACCGCCTGCAAATGAAATAATTTCAGGCTTTTGTGTTACTTTTAATATTTCTCTTATAAACGATGACGGTGTATTTTTTATCCTTTCAGAAAAATAACTTTCAAACATATTCTGCTCCCTTTTCCATTCTTTGTTTTTATTTTACAATAAACTAAATATTTTTGTTAAAATAGGTTTTTATGATTAAGAATTTCAAACAAATTATAAGCGGAATTAAGAAAATGAATTTGCCTCAAACTGAATTTGTGAAGTTTATGGAGGATATTCACGATCCGTTTATTGTTTTAATTGCCTGTATTTTATCGTTAAGAACAAATGATAAAACAACCTATCCCGCGACAATGAGAATGCTGAAACTGGGCAGAACTCCCAAGGATTTTTTAAATGTTAAACTTGAAGACTTGGAAAAAGCTATTTATCCTGTCGGATTTTATAAAAATAAGGCTAAACAAATTTTAGATATTGCAAATGAGCTTTATTATAAACACAACAGCATAGTTCCTAAAGAAATTGAAGAACTTATAAAATTTAAAGGAGTAGGCAGAAAAACGGCTAATTTGGTTCAATCCAAGGGCTACGGAATTCCGAGTATCTGCGTTGACGTTCATGTACACCGAATTTCTAACAGACTCGGACTTGTGTGTACTAAAGAACCCGAAGAAACCGAATTTGCACTTAAAAATAATTTGCCAGAAAACTGTTGGAGCGAAATTAATACCCTGTTTGTAACACTGGGGCAAAATGTTTGTAAACCCACTAAACCAAACTGCAATGAGTGTTTGATTAAAAATTATTGCGCAGAATATTTTAAATCACACTAATAATTTGGTTTCCTTATTTTATAAAAACATTTTGTTTTATAACACTTACTTTTTCATTAAGATTTGTTTCTATATATAAATTATCATTTTGTTTATAAATTCTTATTCCCGCTTCTTCTTTATTATCAGTATTTTGTTTCTTTATGGATAATCTAAATTCCCCGTTATTATTAGGAGTTAATAATAAGATATCTCCATTTTTCATGGATTTTATATATTTTTCTACTTCATTATAAGATATGGAGCTTATTAAATCTTCTTGTATAATTTCTTCAGTTTTATTAATATTATTGGTTTTTACGTCGTTTTCTTCTTGATTTATACCTGTAATTCCAATCATATCGAAATCATCTAACTTGTATACGATATTTTTTATTAATGTATGATATACATCCCCTGTCGTTATAAAACCAGTTATTTTTACAGGTTTGTATGCTATTTTATCATTATTTGTCCGATTTAAATTTAGTGGCATTTTTCCGTTAACTTTTTGTGGATTTTGAGGGTCAAAATTTAGCCATATATCATCCTCTTCTGTCATATCATCAGCTAAATATTTACCTTCTCCTCTGTTTCCGTCATACGCGGCACAATATGTGTTATAGTCACTGGTGCTTCGTATTCTTAATATTTTATCTTTATAACTTTTGCTTCTCAATTCAAAACGATAAAATATTCTTCCGGTTTTGCCTAATTTCCTGTCACCGATTATATTTGAATTTTCCGTTTTAAGATGATTTTTTCTTATTATGTAATCTATATCATGAGCGAGTATGGCAAAATCTTCATTTGATGAAGGATAGATTGTAAATGTTTTTCCTTTTTGTAGTTCTTTTTGTTCGTTTAATTGATGAGTTCTTCCTATTGTTTTAAACTCAGTACCACTGTCTATTAAGTATGCGCCAACCGTATCCATTAGTTTTTGCCACTCGGTTTCATTTTCTGCATAGATATGAATTTTCCAAGGAGAATGACATAAACTTTTTCCTCTTTTCCCTTCAAAAAACTTTCCTTTGCCTAAATCAAAATATCCGTTATTTTGGTTTTTTTCAAAGTCGTCAAAAAATTCTTTATGACTGCATTCTCCGTATTTTTTTAACGGATTTAAAATATATTTATCTAATGGATTTTCTTTTTGTTGGCTTTCTTTTATTCTCGCATTCTTTATTGTTTCCCTGATATTAGCTATTATTTGTTTAATACTTCTTTTTTTGCCCTCCTGTGTCTTTGTTTTTTCGTAACTGTCTGTTTTATTATTGCCAAAACACATCATAACAGGCTTTTGCGAATTTTTGAGGGAAATTGTATTTATATAATTTGAATTTATTTTCATAAATTATCCGTTCTGTTAATTTTAAAAAATCTTAAACGGATATATTCATGCTTTTTTTTTATTTATATTTTACATTTTTTAATAATATAAATTTATTCTTTCGGCATACAGCAATTTTTATATTTTTTTCCGCTCCCGCAAGGGCATTTATCATTTCTGCCTACGTGTGAGTAGTCTATGCCTTCTTTCGGTTTTTGTTCTTCTTTTACCGTTACGCTTTTCATCATTTGTTCAAATACTTTTGAGGCATATAATACGCTTGCGGATGAATATACTTTCTTTTCTACGGTATCTGCTTTATAGTAATTTAAAAGTTCATCCAAACTGTATTTAGTCTGTAAAATTTCGTTTGTTCTATCCATAAAATTTTTATATTTTGACGCCGTGCGTTTTATTATATTTGAGTTTACTCTGTCATTTTCCAAGAAATTTTTTACGCAGTCTTTATAGCCTTGAACGGTTTTATAATCTTCTTCTTCATATATTTTGCAAAATGTTTGATAAAACGGGAGTACAAATAACCCTAACTCCTTATCGTATATTATTCCGATATCGTATGTAGCAGAATGTGATGAAAATCCTTCAAGCGATTTTTCCATAAAATCGGAGTAAGAATTTTTAAAGTCGGAAACCGTAAAGTATCTGTTATGTTCTACTTGTTTTATGTTTTCGTCTATTTCTTGTTTATCTGGTTTTTCGCCTCCGTCGCAGTATGCGTTAAATATATTTATAAGATTATCGGCATATATATTTGTTGTAATAACTTCGTCAGAGCCGAAACATTCAAGAAATTTTTCACCGAAATCTTTTACAATATTTTCTATTACAGCTTGTTTTTTAGGATTTTCCTCGTATGCGTCTTCCGGCTTTTCTATTATTTTGGCTATCGCATATTTATATATTTCATCTTTATTTATGCTTGATACTACATTTGATACTTCTATAAGATAATATTCCTCTTTCATTGGAAATATTCTGCATATAGCAAACTGTCCGGGGGTTATTCCTCTAAAATTATTCATCTTAACTAAGGATAACACTTTATATGTTTTCTCATTTATTAAATTATAAAGTTCAAAACCGTTGCTTAGTACGCGTCTTACTTCATAAACAGAGGACATTGTTTTTGATAATGCTTCTATTATTTCTTTTTCTTCTTTTGTTATATCTTTATTTTGTTCCTTATATAAATCTAAGATTGTTTTGCGCTCTTTTGTTAATCTTCTTTCAAATATATAAGGTATCATTGATGCTTGAATATTATTTTTAGCCCCTGCCACCGCTTTTAGGTATTCTTCAAAATCGGGTTTTACGGTTTCATCATTTAACGTAAAATTCATGATTTTTGTTATTGTATCCGAAATAACAGCTAATTTTTCTATTACTGACATTTTTTGTCCCCTTTTATTTTTAATACGGCAGAGTGTCTTGCCGTCACACCTTTTTCTTTCCTGTATGAAAAAAATATATCAGACATACAGCATGTGCAATACCTGCAAATGTCTATATTTTTTATTCCTGTTTTTTCCAATTGGTCACAGTTCAATAATTTTAAATCAATAAAATATTTATTTTCTTTCTTTTTATAAAATTTTGTATCAGCTTCATTTTTTATCAGCTTTTTAAATACATCCTCATCCGTTTCAAAACAGCAGATATCTATGGCCGGGCCGATTAGGGCTGTTATATCTTCTGCTTTTATATTTAATTCTTTTTGCATTTTTAATGATGTTTTTAATGCTATTTCACTTGAAGTTCCTCTCCAGCCGGCATGAATCAGTGCGCCTGCGTTATCTCTTTTGCTGTATAAAATTACGGGTACGCAATCCGCATAATTTAATATCATTAAAGAATTTTTTAAATCGGATATTAAAGCGTCCGTGTTATCATAAAAGTATTTGTTTTCTTCAACAATTGCAATATTATCACTGTGAGTTTGTTTAGCCGTTATTATTTCATCAACGCAAAGTGATGATTTCAGCAGATTTCTGTTTTCCTCGGCAACGGCGGCTAAATCTTCTCTTGAACCTTTTGTCAGTACAAATTCTCTTGTAGTGAAAAAACAGTCCTGCTCACTCAATAATGTTGATTTTAATATTTTTTTTCCTTTAAAGTTATCAAAATAAAACATTAATTTTCAACCGTATTAAATATTCTGTCGCCTGCATCTCCAAGCCCCGGACGGATGTACCCGTTTTGATTTAAACATCTGTCTATGCTTGCAGTGATTATTTTTACTTCATTATAAGTATTTGTTACTTTTTCAAGTCCCTCGGGTGCGCTGATTAAACTTATAAATCTTATATTTTTTTGAGGTACTTTTTTGTTTACAAATAATTTTATTGCCTCCAAGGCAGAGTTGCCTGTTGCAAGCATTGGGTCAAGTATTAATACCGTCGTATCTTCGGGATTTTCAAATTCTATCGGGATTTTATTGTAATACCATACGGGTGTTAAAGTTTCTTCGTCACGGTACATTCCTATATGCCTTACAGTAGCGTACGGCATTATTTCATTTGCAATATCCGAAAATATCAATCCCGCACGCAAAATCGGCGCGATTATTATTTCTTTTTTACTGCTCAATCTTTTGCAGGTGCAGTTTTCAAGCGGTGTTGTAATGTTGCAGTCTTCAAGCTCCAAGTCCTCTGTTGCTTTATAAAATAATAAGTAGGTTATTCTTTTTATTGCGTTTCTAAATACTTCCGCCGTTGTTGATTTATCTCTTATTATACTTAAATTATGACTGCAAAGAGGATGATTGATTTCGTATACATTATTATATTTATTCATTTGCGTTTTCCCCGTTTTGTTCATCTTCTTCAATAGGTAATGGCGGTAATTCTTGAGTATGATTAAGAATATTTTCCGTCATTTTATAAATAATTACCGATTGAGATGAGTTAACTTGTCCTGTTTTCTCATTTATTTCCTGTATTAACTTGCTTTGTTTAAACATGTCTTTATGATTAACCAAATCGGTTTTTTTTGCCATTCGGCCGAAACTTCCGTATATATTAATCATTACATCGGCAACGGCAACCTGCCCGTTCCAAAAATCTTGAACTCTGTATGATTTTCCTTTTTTTATTATTTCGCCCGCTTCTTCATTTTCCGATAAATCCGGAGTTAACTCCATTGATGTAGAACCGCCCAGCCCGTAAAACTCTATTGAAGCAATAGCGCGCTTTGGTAATTTTATCCCCTCTTTTGTCACTAAAAATGAAATAAACACTTTGTTATCAAAGATTTTAACATCTCTTACATAACCTATGTCTATTCCCATTAGTCTGACGCTTGAACCTTTTATCATTCCCGCTGCGTCATCCACAAATATATAATATGTGTTTTTTGCATTTTCTTTTATGGATGATTCGTAGATAAAATAATAAAGTCCTGCCGATAAAATCAGCAGCCATATTAATATTTCCGTCAGCCAAATATATTTTTTCTTCATTCCTATATTATATATCATAAATTTTTCTTATTGGAAATTATAACGAGTCCGCACAATCCGACAAACATTAATACCATTGCTGCAATATGCGCTATATGCAGGTTAGATATATTTAATACACTGTCAACTCTTATAGTTTCTATATTTATTCTTACAATTGAATATAATATAAGGTATGAAAAAAATACTGTTCCGTCTTTTCCTTTATCGTAGTTTCTTTTTGAAACAATTAACAAAATGATAAATATTATTAAATCTAATATGGATTCATACAAAAACGCAGGGTGAAAATATTCGTAATTTCGATATTCGATTGGTCTTAATCCGTAAGGTATGTACAATTTCCAAGGCACATTTGCAGGAAGTCCGAATGCTTCAGAATTAAAAAAATTTCCCCACCTGCCTATTGCCTGACCTATTATAACACCGGGCATGAATAAATCTGCATAACGCAAAAATTTTAGTCCGTTATCTTTTGCATACCATAATCCCACGATAATTCCGCCTATTATTGCACCGTGGATTGATATTCCCCCGTTCCATATTGCAAATATCTCGGCGGGATTATTTAAAAAATACTTATAATCCATTATTACGTAATATAATCTGGCAAATAATATCCCGAAAATAATTAAAAAAAATGATATATCAAGTATTGTATCTGTTTGAATATCTTTATAATACTTCTTTTTTAAAAAGACAACAGTGAAAATCCCCGCTAATATTGACAATGCCATAATAATACCGTAATAATGAACATCAACAGAACCTATGGAAAATGCAATGTGACCGGGAGATTTAAACATTTGCTATTGCACTGAAGCTCCGTTTTCGGTTTCGGTATTTTCCCCGCTTACTTCTTTTGAAGTTTGGGTTTGTATTTGCTGATTTGTTTTTTCGTATATTTGAGTGTATTCTTTTATTTTTTCATTTAACTCGTTAATTTTATTATTGATTTGTTTCGTATCTTCAGCATCAATTTTCTTAACAAGATACTCGTTATATGTATCCACGGCATCTTGCGCAAGATTATTAAATTTATCAATATCATCTTGAGTTAAATTTTCTTTTTCTATTGCATTATAGGCAATTGCCTCTTTGGCTGTCGCCATAGTATAGTATGCGTCATAAAAATCAGGTTTTAATTCCAAAACTTTTTTGCATTCTTCCAGGGAATTTTCATATTCACCTGTATTATTATAAGCTACTGCCAGATTATAGTGTGTTTGATATACTTCATTATCTAAATCAAGACTGGATTTTAATCTGCAGATTGCTGTTTCAGTATCACCTTTATCCATATATTCGGCAGCTTTATTATTAAGTTCTTGTATCGCTAAATTATTAATGCAGGCGGTTGTCATTACTGATACAATCAAGACTGTAAATAGTAACAGTACTTTTTTCATCAAATCTCCCCTATTTGTTTTTTACACTATAAACTTAAATTGAAAATTTTGCAATATTTTTAAAATAGTATACAATATTTGATGTAGTTATGTAAAAGAGATAATTAATAATGAGCGATTCGGAAAAAATAGTATCTTTAAAAAGTGCAAGAAATAAAGCAAAAGAACCTGTAAAAGAGGAAAAAACTCAATCAAATGAACCAATTTATTGCAGTTTTTGCGGCAGACCAAATACTCAAGTTGCTAAAATGGTTCAAGGTCCGGGGGTAAATATTTGCTCCGAATGCACAATGATTGCTGTTCAATATCTTATATTGGAGGATAGACTTCCCTCCGGTGAAGCACAAAAAATTCTTGATATTTTTTGGAGCAAAATTAAATAATGGCAGAATTATCTAAACTGCAAATAAGGGCAAAAGTGCTTGCCGTAATATCGGAAATCAAATCTTCAACTGCTTATAATGAAAATTTGTTATTAAATATTGTTAAAGAACTGAGTGTTATTGAAGATAAAAATATTCTTTTTGATATGTTCATTAAAGAGTATATTAAAATGAACGAAAATGAGTGTATGTTTTGTTCGTGTCTTTTAAAGTCGCTTATAAATAAAGAATATATTACGGAAAAAGCATTTGAAATACTGCAATCAATGTCATATTCAGATGACGCAAAGTATAAAATAGTGCAGCTTATGAGAGTCGTTGATTCTAAAAGTACAGGTGATATTATCACACAATATTTTGAAAATCCCGAAGAAGTCATTGATATGGAAACACGTAAAATGCTTGATAAAGCCTGCGTAAATCCCGAATCAATGCTGGATTTTCTTGATTTTTTATATACCATTCCTTTTAATGATAAAAAACTTCTTTTAAATTCTCTGAAAGAAGATTATCAAGGTGATGCGCTTGCCAATATTGTTTATCCGATATTATATTCTGATTTTGAGGATGATATAAAACTTATTGCGGTTGAGATATTAAGTGAATCAAAGTCATCTGTTGCAATTGCCCCGATTAAATACTTATCGGAAATCTCAAATAATGAAAAAATAACGCAAGTTTGCGCTCATGCCTTAAAAAAACTTCGTCTTGCGGGTGCAGATGAAGTAAAGGCGGGTGAATATTTTAAAAACATCGTAAAAAATATGAAACCTGCGGAATTTTTTGCTACAATACCTGACGGAAGCGGTAATCAGGCACTATTAAGCTCCAGAATTTCTGATGATAATAAATATACATTTTCTGCTGTTGTAATTAACGATGTGTCAGGAATAATTGACAGTTTCGGATTTTATGATATTTCAGAGCAAGAATTTTTAAAAATAGCTTCAAAGTTTTTTAAATCGGAGGGGAAATACAGAGTCGATTTTAAATATGTTAAATCAAGAATAAATGAGGCTTTTGAGCTTTCAAAGAAATTAAAACGTCCGCTTCCCTACGAATTTATTTGTTGGAATCTGATAATTAATGACATAGAGGGACTTGATAAACCTCTTAGTGAATGTATTCCCCCTTTGAATACGGATGATGTAAAAAAAGATGATGTTTTTAATGTTTTAACTAAAGAATATACTTACAGGTGGTTTTTAACCGATTCAAATTCTATTGAATTAAAGCGGTTTACCGATAATATTTATAATCTTGATGTTTATGAAATAAAAAAAATAAACGAAATGTTATTAGAAACTAAAAATATAATTTTTGATGAAAATTGTGAATTGGTTTGGAAACACAGAATTATTAATTTAATTTATATATTATGCAAAAATTCTAAGTGTGAAGATGCTGCAAAATTCTCATATATCTTAGAAAATGAGGAAATGTTTAATTTATTTAAGTCTATTTTGCTTGAAAGAAGTGTATTTAATTATTTCTTTATGCTAAAAGATAATCTTAAAGACAAAAAATTAACAGTAAATATATTCAGAAAAAAAACGCAGGAAGAAAATAAATACAGTGAAAATAAGCTGAATGCGATACTAAAAACATTAGAAAGTAATTGGATAAATGGATAAAATAGTAGGGTTGGATATAGGTAAAAAAAGAATAGGAATTGCAATGAGCGATATAATGGGGATTATAGCACATCCTGTTGAAACAATACCCAGAGAGCCCGAAAAGTCAGCAATTGAAAAAATTAAACAAATTTGTAAAGATAATAATGTTAAAAAAATAGTAGCGGGACTGCCCAAAAATATGAATAATACGGTGGGAGAGCAAGCGCAGGACTGCATTAATTTTGCGAAAAATTTTGAAAGTGAATATGAAATAATTTTTGAAGATGAAAGATTAACAAGCAGGCAGGCTGAGTATATTCTCTCTCAAACCGGCAGAAAATATACAAAAGATAAACAATTGGTTGATTTGAAAAGTGCCTGTATTATATTACAACAGTATCTTGACAGAAAGTGAGTATATATGACAAATCAAAATGAACAGATAATTGAAACGACAGATGAAAACGGAAACAAAGTAACTTTTGAATTACTTGATATTGTTACGGTTGAAGATGTTGAATATGCGCTTTTACTTCCTACTGACGAAAAAGATAGTGATGAGGGTGAAATCCTTGTAATGCGTCTTAAAAAAGAAGGTGAAGAATTCTCTTTCGAAGTAATAGATGACGACGAAGAATTTAATAAAATCGCAGAATATATAGAAGAACTTGAAGACGAAACCGAAGATTAGGTTTCCGTCTTTAAATCTTAAATTATCCCTTGTGCAATCATTGCGTCAGCAACTTTCTTAAATGCCGCAAGGTTAGCTCCCGCAATGTAATTCTTCGGGCAGTTATATTTTTGAGCTGCTTGTTGGCACATATTAAAAATATTAATCATGATATTTTCAAGTTTATTATCAACTTCTTCAAAAGACCAGAAGTATCTCATTGAATTTTGGCTCATCTCCAGTGCGGATGTTGCTACTCCGCCTGCATTAGCTGCTTTTGCAGGGGCAAGGAGTATTCCTTGTTCAATAAAATAATTAGCCGCTTCAATCGTGCAGGGCATATTTGCGCCCTCTCCTACCGCAATTACTCCGTTTTCGGCAAGACGTTTTGCGCATTCAATATTTATATCATTTTGTGTTGCGCAAGGAAGCACTATATCTGCCTTTATATTATATATTGCTTGTATTTCGGAATTATTTTCATAATATTGAACATTCGGGCATGATTGCAAATAATCTTTAATTCTGCCTCTTTCAACTTCTTTAATTTTTTTAATAACATCAAGGTTTATGCCGTTGTTATCATAAATACAGCCGTTAGAATCGCTCATTGCAATTACTTTTACACCCATTTGCATTGCTTTTTCGGCAGCGTATATGGCAACATTGCCCGAACCCGATATTATAGCTGTTTTATTCTGCAGGTTAATATTATTTGCATTGAGCATTTCCCTCATAAAATACATCAATCCGTAACCTGTTGCTTCTTTTCTGACAAGAGAACCGCCGTATTCAATCCCTTTACCTGTCAGCACTCCTGCTTCATAACTGTTTCTTATTCGTCTGAATTGTCCGAATAAAAATCCTATTTCTCTGCCGCCTACACCTATATCGCCTGCGGGAATGTCTATATCCTGCCCGATATGTTTTTGCAGTTCGTTCATAAAACTTTGGCAGAAACTCATAATTTCGTTATCCGATTTGCCTTTAGGGTCAAAATCACTTCCGCCTTTTCCTCCGCCTATTGGCAGCCCTGTAAGTGCATTTTTAAATACCTGCTCAAATGCTAAAAATTTCATTATACTTTGATTTACGGTCGGATGAAATCGTAATCCGCCTTTATATGGTCCGAGTGTACCGTTAAATTGAACTCTGTAACCTCGATTTACCTGTACTTGTCCGTTATCATCCACCCACGGTACTCTGAATGATATTATTCTTTCCGGTTCGGTAAGTCTTTCAAGCAGTGCCGTTTTTTTATATCTTTCTTCTTCCTGTTTAACGGCAGGTTCTATTGTTGTTATAACTTCTTTTACCGCTTGTAAAAATTCAGGTTCATTCGGATGATTGTATTGAACTTCATCCAATACCTTTTTTGTATATTCAGACGTCAAACTCATCTACTTCTCCAACATTGTTTTAAAAAATTATATCATGTTTATTTACTTAAAGTTAATATGTATTCTTCAAGACTCTTTTTTATTGATTTCGCAATTTCTTTTCTGAATTGCGGATTTTTTAATTTTATATATTCTTCAGGGTACTGCATATATGCGGCTTCAACCAGAACGGAAACAGGGTTTGTTTGTCTTGTCATTGCAAAGCTGGATTTATGTATTCCGTTATCTTTTATATTTAAGTCTTTTGCCAGATTTGTTTTTATTGTTACCGCAAGTGCTTTTGCATTTTCGTTATAGTAATGAACTTCCGTTCCGTGAGTCAAATAAGGATTTCCGCCGTATGGCAGCGAATTGTTATGTATGCTTATTGATATTAAGGCATTATTATCTTTTGCCTTTTTAACTCTTTCGTATAATCCGGCATTTTTATCAGTTATTCTGGAGTATGAAACATCAGCCCCCGCTTCTTGAAGCATTTTTATTAAATTTTTTGCTATATCAAGATTGATATTTTTTTCGCAAACTCTGTCGGGACCTATTGTTCCTTTTTCTGTGCCTCCATGCCCTGCGTCAACAAAGATTTTTATTCCTTTAAGAGGTTGGGCATTATATAAATCGGGCAGTTTAGCTTTTCTAAAAATTAAATTATTATCTTGATAATAACAATCATAACCTAAAATCGGCTTATCAAAATTTAGCGTGTATGTATAGTTATTACCGCCTTTATTATCTTTTACACCGTACATTGTAATATTTACCGAATTGTCCTGCTGTTTTACGGTGTATAAAACAGGATACGTAAGATAAAATTTATAATAATCGTAATTTTTATCTGAATATGTTTTTATATTTTTTATTTGGGGCGTAATTCTTTTTGCAAGAGCAACAGGTGTTGTTATGTTTGTTTTATGTATCCAAAATTCGCTGCTGCCATTTTCTTGTATTTTATAGTAATTGCCTTGCTGTCCGTCAATATATAAAACTGTATTGACTGGTAAATCAATAACTCTTTGAGAAGATATTGACGGTTTTTCCCTGACTGTGGAGTCATCATTTATTGTTTTAGCATATAATACTCCCGTTGTATTTTGTTTATAAGCTGGTGCTTTTGCAATTGCTTTAGGAACGGGTTTATTACGTTTAATAATAATTACTTTATTTTCACGAATACCTGAGTGTACGGATTTTACCTTAATTTTATTAATCCCGTATTCAAGCGGAACATTGTGAACGAAAATTCCGCCCTCCCAAAGTTTTACTTTTTCGGAGTTAATTGTCAGTGTTGCATTTTTATTGGTATTACCCGTAATATAAGTAGATGGGGCGTTAACAGTTGCCTGACTTGCACTCGGGTGTACTATATCAATTTTGGCTTGTGCTTGTATTGTAAAAAGCAATAATACACATGTTGTTATAAAAATATTCCTAATCATAATATTAGTTTAAAATACACAAAGTATTAAATCAAATAGTTTTACAAAATTAATCAATCTTGCTATAAGAAAACTCATGAGTGTATAATACAATATACTCGGATAGGAAAAATGGAAAATAATAAGGTAGAAGTTATAGTAATAGGTGCGGGGCCTGCCGGTGTAAGCAGTGCAATTACTCTTGCGAAGGCGGGAAAAGAAGTCTTGCTTGTTGAAAGAGGCGATAATGCGGGTGATAAAAATATGTTCGGAGGCTGTATTTATGCCAAACAAACAGCTGATATATTCCCGCGGTTTTGGGAAAACGCCCCTGTTGAAAGAAATATAACAACGCAGAAAATTATAATGATGACAGACTCTAAATCTCTTGAAATAGATTACAACGACCCGTCTAAGGCATCATATAAAGCATTTACCGTTACAAGAGCAAAGTGGGATAACTGGGCAGCTATGCAGGCAAAAGAAGCAGGTGCTTATTATGCACCTAAAACTTTTGTAAAAGAGCTTATAATTGAAAACGGCAAAGTTGTAGGTATCAGAACGGAATTGGAAGATTTTTACGCGGATATTGTTATCATAGCTGACGGAGTAAATTCCGTTTTCGCAAAACAATTAGGGCTTCGTAAAGAAATAAAAGATGAAGATGTAACTTTAAATGTAAAAGAAGTAATTAAGTTAAGTAAAGACATAATAGAAAACAGATTTAATCTTGATGAAAACGAGGGCTGCGGATGTAAGTTTATCGGCGGACCTATCAAAGATATGCTTGCCTTAGGGTTTATGTTTACAAACAAAGATACTGTTACAATCGGTTTCGGTATTGGTCTTGATGAATTAAAAAAACATAATTTAAAGCCTTATGAACTTTTAGAGGAAATAAAAGAACACAGTGCGATAGCAAAATATATAAAAGGCGGAGAATCAATTGAATACAGCGCGCACTTAATACCCGAGGGCGGATTTAATTCAATGCCGAAAATATATGATAACAGAGTTATGCTGGTTGGCGATGCTGCCATGATGGTGAATAATATCCACATGGAAGGCACAAATCTTGCTATGCTCAGCGGAAAACTTGCTGCCGAAACCGCAATATTCGCATTGGAAAAAGGCGACTTTTCCGCTTCAACGCTTTCTTTGTATTATAAAAAAATAAAAGAAAGTATTATATACAAAGATTTAAAAACTCACGCAAACACAATACCGTTTATGAAAAAACATATAAAAACAATAACGTCTTTGTATCCCGAATTAGCTTGTGAGTTTTTTGATATGTTTACAAATGCGGACGGAATTGCTAAACGCTCTAAATACAGGAAGTTTGTATCAACTCTGTTAAAATCGGGAGTAATAATTAAATCATTGCCGTTTGCACTATTTGCATTGGAGAAATGTATAAAAAAATGAATATTAATGAAAAATTATCACTTTTAAAATATAATAAAGGAAACGAAAGTCATTTATCGGTAGATGATGATGTATGTATGCGATGCAATGAGAAGTATTGCACATATATATGTCCGGCAGATGTCTATGAATGGAATGACAAAAAATGCACAATGACTATAAGATATGAAAATTGTTTGGAGTGCGGAGCATGTAAGATAGCATGCGAAAAAAACAATATAAGCTGGTGCTATCCTAATGCGGGCTTCGGAGTAAAATTTAAAAACGGTTAGTAAGAAGAGAGGTGCTTAATGCGCGAAGAATATAACAATCAGCAAAGAAGATGGTATGATAAAGATCCTATATTATCTAAGTCAATGAAAACTTTAGAGGCTTCTGATGATGAAACTCAAATTAAGGTTGCTTTAAACCTTATTAAAATAATAGTTGAACACAATTTGGCATTCAGTGAGTATACGGATGTTAATGAAATAATTGAAGCTGTTGAAGAAGGTATGGATACGCGCGCAAATTCAAGGTGGTATGATATAGACAGAACTGTTCGCGCAGCGATTAATATGCTTCAAAATTCTCCCGCCGAAACACAAAAAATTCTTGCTAAAGAAATGGCAAAACTTGTTATTGAAAAAATAAAAGAAGATAAAGATGTTGAGGAGTTGAAAAAAGAACTTGAAAACGAAAACTTCTTTGATGATAACAATGATGATTTCTACGATAAAAAATAAGGTTACTGATAATTAAATGCAATTGCGCAAAGTTTGGAAGATTAGGGAAACAAAAATTGATGAAAATATAACGGCAGAATGCGGTAATAACCGTATTCTTGCAGTTTTGCTTCAAAACAGAGGCATTGATACAAAAGAAAAAATTAAAAGATTTTTAAATCCCTTAAAAAATCCTCTTTGCTCGCCTTTTGTTTTTTCTGATATGGAAAAAACATTGCAGAGGATAAAATCTGCAGTAGAAAATAGTGAAAACATTACTGTATATGGTGATTTTGATGCTGACGGCATAACCTCAACTGCCGTTTTGTATTTAACATTAAAACAAATCGGTGCAAAGGTTGATTATTATTTGCCCGATAGAACCTGCGAAAGCCACGGGCTTAATACAAAAGCGCTGGTTAATATTATTGCAAAAAGAAAATCAAAACTTATAATTACCGTGGATTGCGGAATATCAAATATAACGGAAGTTAATTTTGCTAAGGGATTTAAAGCTGATGTTATAATAACCGACCACCATGAATCGGGCGAGGTGCTTCCCGAGGCTTATGCAATAATAAACCCTAAGGCTCAAAATTCAATTAAAAGTGATGTTCCGATAGATGAAATTGAAAGTTTAAACAGATTATCAGGCGCGGGAATTGCACTAAAATTAGCTTGTGCATTGTTAGAAATGTTTGATAAAAAAGAGTTTGTTAATGAAATTCTGCCCATATCTGCCATTGGAACAGTGGGGGATGTTGTTGAGCTTATAGGTGAAAACCGTTCAATTGTTGAAATGGGCTTGGAACTTTTAAGAGCGGGCAAAAATAAAGGTATTCAAAAACTCTTACAGACGGCAGGTTTAAAAGATATAACAAAATTGACTTCCGAAAATATTGCGTTTACGGTTGTTCCGAGAATAAATGCTGCGGGTAGACTTGAAAACCCGTATACTGCTTTAAATTTATTTATAAGTGATGATGAAAATGTTATTGATGAAGCCGTGAAAACATTAAACGAACTTAATTCTTTAAGGCAGGAGCTTTGCGAAGAAACTTTTAATCAGGCAAAAAATTTGTATGAAGCTGATAAAATCTCTAATAAAAGAAGCATTGTTCTGCTTAATGATAATTGGCATATAGGAATAATAGGTATTGTAGCTTCAAAACTTGTGGAAACATATAATAAGCCTGTTTTTTTAATGACTCGCGACCCTAATAGTTCAAATATAATAAGATGTTCAGTAAGAAGTATAAGCGGGGTTGACGTATATTCAATATTATCACAGCATAAAGAGTTTTTTGAAGGCTTTGGCGGGCATAAATCGGCTGCGGGTTTTTCTTTTGACGAAAATAAAATAAAATTTGAAACCTTTAAATCCGCTTTAAATAAAACAATAGAAGAATTTACGCAAGATGTTGATTTTAATACTTCAGCGATAACTGCCGATATGGTTTTGGAACCCGAGGATTTAACAATTGAAAATATAGAAATTATCAATAGACTTCAGCCTTTTGGAGAGGGAAATCCTGCTCCTTTATTTGTTATGAACGATTTATTTGTTAAAGAATATAAGTTTATGGGACAAAATTCTAATCATTTAAAATTATTTTTAACAAAACAAAATTCAAGTATATTAGAGTGCGTAAAGTGGAGCACGAGTGAGTTTAAATTACCTGTTAATTCAAAGTTGGATATATTATTTTCTCCCTCCGTTAATCATTTTAACGGTGAAGATAATATTCAGCTTATTTTGTCTGATATAAGGAGCGATTTATTAAAGAGCGATGATTTAACTGTTAAAATATTAGACCACAGAAATAAAAAAAATATATTAATGCAAGTTTTGGATTTTTTAGGTTCTACAAAAAAAACAACAGGCATTTTCCTTGAAAATACACTGTTAAAAAAGGAGTTAAACTTGCCTCAAAGTGTAAGCGATAAACTATTTACGGCGGATAATATTCCCTCTGATACTCAGCAGATAATGTTTTTTGACTGCCCTAAAAATTATGAAGAATTTTCAAAAATAATAAATGATACAAATGCGCAGATTGTTCACCTTATGAATTTTAATATTTCCGATATAAATACTGATTCTTTTATTACAAAACTGTCAGGCATGCTAAAGTATGCGCTGGCGAATTTAAACGGAAAGTTTGATATAATGCGGGCTTCTAACGCTTTATCGGTTGATATGCAGACTCTTGATTGTGCGCTTGAACTATTAGAAAATTGTTCTATGACTCAATTAGAAAAAACTAACGAAAAAGAGTATAAAGTTATAGCCCTGCACCCCGTTGAAATATCAAAAATAAAAAACGATGATTTATATTTGGAGCTTGAAGAACGAATAAGTGAAATAAACGAGTTTAGGAAGTTTTATTTAACTTCTTCGACTGAAGAAATAAAAGAAGCAATACTTAGCAGGTGATTAGGTAAGATGTTTTTTTTCAACAATAAAAAAAAATATGTAAGCTGTAATTTAATTGAACACGGACTGGATTTTTTCACGGATTCAATAAATTTTTGCTGCCGAATACCGCCTACGGATAAGGGATATAAAAAAATAATAGAAAATTACTATGGTGAAAAAATAGACTGGAAAAAGTTTTTTGCCATAAAACGCAATTACAGAAATCAAATGAAAAAGGGAAATATAATTCCCGAGTGCACAAATTGTATATATCTTGAAGAAAAAGAGTGGGATAATCAAGACTATATCTCATATATAAACTTTAATAACTGGACAAGATGTAATGAACACTGCGTATATTGCTGGTTGAATGACCCCGATAAGCCTCATCAAAAGCAGTATAATGTTTTCCCAGCAATAAAAGATATGGCGGAAAGGGGATATTTAAGAAAAGGCGGTCATATTACAATCGCGGGCGGAGAGCCATGTTCTGCGCCGGAGTTTAATGATTTATTAAATTTATTTATTGATTACGGAATTTCTCCGATAAGAGTATTAACCAATGCAACGGTATATTCCCAAGCTGTTGAAAACGGAATAAAATCGGGGAGTGTAAATATAGTTGTGTCTGTTGATTCGGGGACTCAAGAAACATTTATAAAAGTTAAAAGATATGATTACTTTGATAAAGTTTGGGAAAATTTGAAAAGATACGCTTCCGTTCAAATAAAAAATGACAGTGTTAAAACAAAGTATATAGTTATTCCGAACGTAAATGATACAAAAGAAGAAATAACCGCTTGGATTAATAAATCTTTGGAGTGCGGAATAAAATACGTCGCGCTTGATTTAGAGATGATGTACTACAATGAAAATGCAGATAATATCCCTTCAAGCATATATGATTTATTTGAATTTGCAACAAAAGAAATAAAATCAAATGGACTTGATTTAGAGTTTATAGACCGCGGAGTTATAATTTCACACAAACTTGAACAGTTAAACAGGATATAACGGCGGATAATTTTTTTCTTTAAAATTTGAGCTAAATTAAGCAAAAAGGAGAAGAAAAAATGATGAATTTACTTGTAAGATGGATACTTCTTGCGCTCTTAATAATGTTAATCGCGTGGGCAATCCCGGGAATAACCGTAACGGGATTTTTAGCTGCAATGGTGGTTGTGGTAATTATAGGTATAGTTAATTTATTAATAAGACCATTGGTTCAATTGATATCATTGCCTTTGAATATTTTAACATTAGGAATTTTCAGTTTAATAGTAAATGCGCTGTTATTTATATTGGTAGCAAAATTTTCACCAGGATTTCAAATAGATGGATTTTGGAGCGGATTTTTCGGAGCATTAATATTATCAATAGTTTCTCCGTTTATAGATAAAATTACATGGTTCAA
>CANPWQ010000034.1 GCA_947584965.1 Candidatus Gastranaerophilales bacterium
AATAGGAGGTTAAATGCAAAAAGGTTTAATTATTACTCTATCAGCCCTGTTGCTGATAGGTGCATTTGAAGTACAAAAATTTGCGAAAGGTGAAACAATGAAGCAAGTCTTGTAAAACAATTTATTTTCAGAAAAAGAACCTTTTTTAAAATTAAAGTCTGATATTTTGGAATAAATTCAATAAAGGAGGTATTTAATATGAAAAGTTTTAAAACAAATTTAGCAGAAAAATGTTTAGAAATATACAATACACATTCCCGTTATCAATCATACAGAGATCAAGATGTCGTATTAAAAAAATTATTTGATGAATATCCTAAAAATAATAATATTTATGAAGTTCTTTTAAAAGTTGTAGCTTTAAATGATTTTTATAGTACCAATATAATGAATATATATGCTGTTGCAAAACATATCCTAAATCTTGAAATTGATGATAAATTAGAAGAACATGAACAAAGTATTGTACCATTAATTGCAAACGTAGATTTTGGTGAAAAAGGCAAAAAATGTTTTTACTCATTTGCAACTAAATATTGTAGCATGCATCATCCCAATTATTATCCTATTGTTGATAAACATGTGAAAAATGCACTAAAAAGTTTCAAAAACGAAAGATATTACGATTTTAAAGTTAAAGAATTATCTGATTATGATAAATATAATAAAATAATTGATGCTTTTAATAAATTCTATAATTTAAATTTGCCACTAAGAGATTTAGATCACGTTTTATGGATTTATGATAAAGAAAAATACGGACTGTTGCTCGAAAATTAATTTGAAAGATTAGCTAATATCGCTTTTAGTTGAATATTGCAGAACTTTTTTGTCCAATTTTTCGGTTCAAATACACTATCTGACATACACCAAACCGTCATCATTCCGTATAATTGCGAGATAATTAAATGTACTAAAAGTTCAATTGGAGTATTTTTCTTTAGCTCTTTATTCTTAATTGCTGTTTTTAAAATATTTTCAAGCATATTAAAATCATATTGCCATTTGCTTATGCCGTTATTATCAAGAGCGGTTTTGGGGTCAAGTGCGCTCTTTATCCATTCTCGGCAAATATTAATTCCATATATTTCAACCGCATCCATAAATTTAACAAAAAATACGGTTAATTTTTCAACAATATTTTTGTTTTTTGTTTTTGTAATTTCAAGTTCGATTTGCTTAAAATACCCTCGGCAAATCTGCGCAATAATATCTTCTTTGTGCTTAAAATATGTGTAAAATGTACCTTTTGCGACATCTGCTTTTTTTGTTATTTCTTCAACGCTTAAAGAACTAAGTCCATTAGTTTTAATTAAATCTTGCGCAGTATCCAATAGTTTTTGCTTTGTAATAAGTGCATTTTGCTGTCTTTTTGTCATTTTAATAAACATCCTTTAATCTTATAATTTTATTATATATTATTATGACTATAAGTCAATGACTTATAGTTAATAATTTATCTTTCTAAATAATATAAAACAGTTGTACATCGCACTAAATAACAATCTCTTGACAATAATTAGATATCTAACTATAATGCATTTATGAAAAATTTGTTGTCATTAATCTCAAAAATTCGAGAATATGGAAATCGTTTTATTATTGAAGAATTAAAAAGAAACGGGGGAGAAGGGCTTGTGCCAAGCCATGGGGATATTTTAGTGTGTCTTTATGAACAAAATAAAATGACGATGAAAGATATATCGGATAAAATCAGAAGAACTAGACCCACCGTTACTGTTTTAGTCAATAAACTTGAAAAACTGGGTTATGTGAAAAGAGAAGTTTCAAAAGAGGATAATCGTTATACATATATTGTTTTAACAAAAAAGGGGTTGGATTTTAAACCATTATTTGAAAAAATATCAGATGATTTAAATGATATGCTTTATAAAAATTTATCAGATAGTGAAGCAGTGACACTTGAAAAATTACTGGAAAAAATATAAAAAGGAGAAAATTATGGCAAACTTTAAAAATGTTGAAATAGGGTCAATACAAGAAATCGGGCAAAAATACGAAAACGGGAAAGCATTTTTGCATGATGTATTAGGTTTGACAAGCTGTGAAATTTCAGTTAATTCAATGCCAAAAGAAGTAAAACTCCCCTTTAATCATAAACATAAACAAAATGAAGAAATCTATATATTTATAAAAGGCGAAGGAACAATGACACTTGATAATGAAACAATCCAAGTTAAAGAAGGCTCTTGTGTAAAAGTTCTGCCGGATGCTTCAAGAACAATGGAATCAAAAACAGATTTACAATATATATGCATCCAAGCAAAAGTTGGAAGCTTGGAACAATTTGGGTTCGGTGACGGCGAGTTGTGTTAAAACAAAAGGAAATAATATGAATTTAATTGAACGAAATAAAGAATTAATGAAAAAATTTGAAACAATGATAAATACTGCTGATGAAAAATTGGCTGAAGTTTTGGTTGCACCCGATGCGGCATTTTATACACCTGCAAGCCCTGAACCGCTTTATGGAGGCAGCGGATATTTGTCTGTTGTTCATTGGATGAGAAAAGGTTTTAGTGATGTTCAATGGCATATAACAGATATGGCAGCAGATGAGGATAAAGTAGCTGTTAAATGGGATTTAACGGGAACACACGATGGTGAATTTATGGAAATAAAACCGACAAATAAAAAAATCTCTGTTTGCGTTATGAATTTTTATTATTTCAATAAAGACGGACAAGTTATAAATGATATAGCAGCAGAAGGGATGATAGGGATTTTGCGCGGTATTGGAGCAATGTAGGTATTATAAAAATCGGTAATTCTGTTAACTATCCGACAAAAAATACAACAGCTCCAACTAACATAATGCATGGCAGAGCTTGCTATAACTTAGTCATATTAAAATCCTGTTTTTTTATGATATACATATCTTGAATATGTATTGACGTAATCAAGTTGTTTTGTAATAATTTTATTATGAAATGTTGTAATTTAAAATGGGGCGGTAAGCGAGAAATGGCAGGAAGAAAAAAGACCTGTCTTAAAAAGATACCGTTTAACAGAAGAATAAACGAAAAGATATTAAATATTCTTCGTAATTATGCCAAAAGACATAATATTACGGATACGGAAGCATTGGAAAGTGCTATTTTATTGCAAACAAATTTAGAAACATTAAAAGGAGGTAAGATAATGAAAATATGTATTCCGACCGCTGAGGGCAGATTGTGCGGACATTTTGGGCATTGTGATTCATTTACAATAGCTGAAGTAAATCAAGAAACAAGAGAAATATTAAGTATTGAAGAAAAGGTACCGGAAGAGGGGATTTCCTGTCATAGTACAAATTGGATAGCACAGCAGGGTGTTAGTAAAGTTCTCGCAGGCGGAATTGGTGCAAGACCTATGATGTCATTTATGCAAAACGGAATTGAAGTGGTTGCTGGCTGTCCTGAGCTGCCAATAAAAGAAATATTAGAAAAATATTTATCTAATAATCTTGAACACGGCGAAAATTCATGTGGCGGTGAAAACAGTGACCATGAGCATTGTCATCACCATGGTGAAGGACATCATTGCCACGTGTAAACGTGCTAAAAAATTGAAATACATTATTTCGCAAAAAGTATGCCCGCACTCTTAAATAGTGGGGCATATTTTTTTATATGTTAAAAAAATTTATCTTCCCGAATGAACGGTACCTAAAGCATTTTGTCTGACGGTTCTTTTCTTTTCTCTTTCAATAGTTAACATTCCGCCGTCGTTAATAGTATCGTTATCTGTTGGAACATAATTACGCTGATATTCAATATCGCCTTTAATATTATTAAAAAATCCCGTAATTGGTGCGAACCAATTATTTTGAGTAGCTAAAATTGCTAATGTTATAACTATTACCCAAAAAAATACTTTTCCCATTTTATCACCTCTTAAATCTGCAATAAGTATTATAAGGGTATATTATTTTTTTCAACTTGTCAAATAAAATTTATTTAAATTATAATTTAAGCATGGATGATAATGCTACTTTAAAAAAAGAACAATACAAATATACAGATATATATATTCGTATTTCTACCGTATTTTCGCGTATATTTAAAAATATAAATTTTATAAATAAGTACTGGAAAATTATAATAGGGCGTATAGATAAGGTTTTATATAAGAAGAAATGGGACAAATATAAAATTATACCAATGGGTGAGTATTGTTTGCCCAGAGTAATAACAACCATAAATAAATTAAAGCCGTCAAAAATAAACGGAGAAAAAACTCTGCCTTTTGATATAGCCTTTTTTAAGGATATTGAACGAAATATTTATTTAATAAAAACAGGGTTTAAAGATGTTTTTGATGAAGTAACTTATAACGAAGAATATAATTATTGGGTAAACAAAAATTATTTTATAGAATTTAATCATGAAGAAAAATTTTCTTTAGATGAGCTTAAGTTGTTATATAAAAAAAGGATAGAAAATTTATATGAGTACATAAATGATAAGACTAAGCACATATATTTTTTAATAGCGACATTTAAGCCTATAAATGTTAACAAACTGGAGGAATTACTTTCATATATGAAAGAACAACGAGGTGATAATGAATTTGATATAATAATAATTAATCAAGCGAAAGAAGAAATATACATAAATAATAAGCAAATTCATATTATAAATATGGGAAAAGACACTTTTTTTAGCGAACATAATAAAGACGGAAACTGGGCGTCACAATTAAAATCTTTAAAATCTGTTAAAGCCAGAGCCTTTTATAAAAGTCTAACTGAACAATTAAGAGAAATTATAAATTAATGTATTTTTTCTAATATATCTTTTATTGCTGTATCTATTTTTGAGTTATCCATTTTACTAAAATCGTGTGATTGTATTTGCGGAGGAAAAGACATATAATCTCCATAAGTTTCTTTAAGAACTTCATCACAGTTTTGTGGAACATAAAATTCATATTCTTCAAATTTATGAAATTTTAACGGGAAAATCATTTCTTTTGAATAAATTAGTTTATCTGATGATACTTGATTAATAAATGTTTTTGCATTTTCAACACTGCAGGAATTTATTTTATTTTCAAAAGGAATGTCTATTGAGTCTTTAAATTTTTTTAATAATTCATAGTTTGCCTTTTTCTTAACTCTTTCTTTCTTAAATTTTTGGTAATATTTCAAATGAAATGTGTTCCATATTTTTTCTAAATCATCTTTTCCCCCCCCCTTAGCTCTAATGCAGATGAATGAAGATAAAATATGTCTAAATTTACACTTTGAGCTTCTTTATGTGAAATTCGCAAAGTGGCATTGCCGTACCTTGTATTATCTACGCCCCATAACATAAAATTAGAATTTTTAAGTTCTTCGTTTAAAATACTGACTAATTTTTCATAATCTTCATAAAAAATATGTATGTCCAAGTCATCATCCCAAGGAATAAATCCGTTATGTCTAATCGCGCCTAGTAAAGTTCCTGCCGCTAAAAAATATTTTATGTTGTGTTTTTCACATATATTATGAAACATCTTTAATAATAAAGTATCTGCAATTTGTAGTTTTCTTAACGTTCCTTTAGCTTTTGGAACTTGGGTTATATCAATAACATAGTTTAATGCTTGACTAACTCGTCTGTCTATTTCTAATTTTAAGTCTTTCTTTTTATAAACAATTTTCAACCCGAAAAAATGTATTATTCTATATTCATTTAATTTTTCTTTCCATACTAATTTCATTATTTCCCCTTTTTATTAAAAACATATTCAAGATTTTTATAAATTTCTTCAGAAGTATTCGGATAGTTTATCATAATTTTTTCTTGAGCAAATTTAATTCGTTCTTCTTTCATGTAATCATTATTATTTATTATAACATTCTCAATAAAATCAATTATCTGAGTTTTATTAAAGGCCTTATAACAATTATTTAAACACGCAATACCTGATTCTATAAATTTATCCGTTATGATTTTAGGATTTTTTAACATGTAACATTGAGGTTTTCCCGTGTAAAAATATTCCGCAAGAAAAGAACAGCAATCATTTATCATGCCGTCAGATATTGCAAAAGTGTCTAAATAGTTTCCTTCAGTGCTGTATATTATATTTTTCTTGCCCTTTAAAATTTTTATATAGTTTTCTGTTTTCTCTTGTCCCCAAAATTTATTTTGCTTCAATGTTATAAACAAAGCCGGATGCGGGCGGAAAATAAAATCTATATTGGGATACAAGTCAGGTAACTCCAAAAAGAAGTCGCTGTATTTTAAAAAATTTGATAGTTGGAGTACATCATTAGACCCGCCTTTAATTGAATGGTGAGGACTTATTATTATTGTTTTACGGACCTTTTTATTTTGTGCTGATTGATATGTATCCATTTTACCGTATCCGACAACAGGGACACTTATTTCATCCAATTTAGAATATTTTAATATTTCTTTTTGTGTATATTTATTTTCTGCAAATATTCGCCAAAATAACGAATATAATTCGCTTTTAAAAATTTTTCTTTCATATTTCGTTAGTGTATATGCATAATTAATGTGTACAGGTAATATTCCTGCGTCAATTATATTTGAAATATTATATTTCGGATGACTTATATCATAAGGCAGCGAACAAAATAAAATATCAGTGAATTCTTTTATGTTTATATTGTCGTTTTCTAAAGGTGATTTTATTATTAACTCATTTCCGTATACTTCAGATAATTCTTTATAACAATCACTGTATAGTTTTTTAGCTTCTTCAATACCAAATCTGAAATCGGGGATTATTAATATTTTTATGTTATAAATTTTTTCAATTTCCCGTTGATTTTTTAATAAATAATCTAAAAAAGCTCTTGCGGGAAACATTGAAACTACACTAACCATGAAAGTTATATTAATTTTATCTTTTTTGTTTTTTAATTCATTTTCAATAGCTTTTAATTTTTCCCGATATAATTTAATGTTATGTTTTATTCGTAATTTTAACTTTATACCGAATATTTGTATTAATATATGCTTTTCTTCTTTTGCTTTACTTATACAAAAGAAACGTTTTTTTTCCTCTTTCATCTTTTTTTCCCCCCCCCCCATCCTTAATTTACATTAAAGTAATTAAATCATATTCTCTATTTCCTAAAGAGTGTTTAAACGCAGCTTCTACAATATGAATACCGTTTCTTGAATTCATTCGCTCAATTAAGTCGGCTTTTCCCTTGTCATTAGAGTTGATAACCGCATCATAGCATGCCTGATCTAACGCAACAGGGTCGAGAGAAGCAAAAATACCGATATCAGCCATTTTAGGTTCCGCAGGATGTGAATCGCAGTCGCAGTCAACAGAAAGCCTGTTTGCAACATTAATATAAGCCATATTTTCTTTTCCCATATATGATATTACGGACTCGCAGGCATCTGCCATTGATTCAAGAAAATAGTCTTGTTTGGGCAGGTTATCAAACAATTTTGAAGCGTCTTTTGTGACTCCTGCCGTGTGGATGTTAGTTTTTCCTGCGGTTGAGGCAATACCTATACTTATATTTTTAAGCGCTCCGCCAAAACCTGCCATTAAATGACCTTTAAAATGTGATAGGACAAGTATTGAATTGTAATTTTCAAGATTTTTTCCGACTATATTCTCTTTTAAATGAAATCCGTTACGAACGGGCAGTGTCATTTCTTCTTTTTCATCCATAATATCACATGGGGCGATTGCTTTAAATCCGTGCTCTTCCATTACCTGCCAATGGAGCTTCGGATCCATACGTTTACCTTCATAAGCGGTACAGCATTCAACAATAGTTCCGTTTACCTTATTTACAAGGTCTTTAATTAAACTCGGCTGCAGAAAATTATGTCCGCCCGGTTCTCCGGTTGATAATTTTACTGCGGTTTTGGGTTTTAAGTTTATGTTTAACTCATCATATATTTTAATTAAATTTTCGGGTGTTATTTCTTTTAAAAAGTATACTTTTGATTTTGCCATATTCATATCTCCATTTATTCTTTTAATCCCATATTTGAAGCGGTATTAAAATCTTTTTCCGCTTCCGTATTGTTTCCCGACAACATTTCTGCCGCTGCTTTCATATAATATAAATGTGCATTTTTCGGTGATAATTTTATCGCACTTTCATAATCTTCTATTGCATTATTATACAATTTTTTTTGAAATTTATAAAAAGCGCGCTGTTCATATAAAAAATAATCTTTTGGGTTGTTTAATACAGCTGCATTATAGTCGTTTATTGCGTCTTGAATTTCATCAATATAATATTTCAAAAAAGCTCTTTTAATGTAGTATTCGTTATTATTGTAATCCAGCTTTATTGCTTGGTCATAATGTTTTATTGCAAGGTCATACTGTTTTATTTTGCGGTGAATATCCGCTTTAAGCGCATATAATTCAGCGTTATTTTCATATTTAATCATTGCTTTTGAATAGTAATCAAGCGCATTCAGGTAATTTTTGTTTTTAGCGTAAACTCTTGCAATAGCTTTATATATTTTTAATGAACTGCTTTTAAGCGAAAGCGCATAAAATAATAAATGCAATGCTTTCGGGTATTCGCCGAGATTTTCTCGGTTAATCCCTTTATTATACATTTGATATAAAAGGAAGTATCTTCTTATTTTTCCAAACCCGAAATAAAACAATTAAATCTCCTTAATTATTCAAACTGTGAATGGGGGCAGGTATTCTTCCGCCTCGATTAATAAATATATCTGATGATAAGTTATTAACTTTCATAATGGGTGCTTCACCTAAAAGCCCGCCGTATACAGCATAATCTCCAACCCCTTTATTAGGAACGGGGATTATTCTAACTGCTGTGGTTTTTTTGTTAATCATACCGATAGCCATTTCATCCGCAATCATGCCCGATATTGTACTATCGGGAGTATCCCCCGGAATTGCAATCATATCAAGTCCGACCGAGCAGACGCAAGTCATAGCTTCAAGTTTATCAAAAGTAAGCACGCCTGATTTAGCGGCTTCAATCATACCTGCGTCTTCGCTAACGGGAATAAATGCCCCCGAAAGTCCGCCGACATAAGAGCTTGCCATAATACCGCCTTTTTTAACCGCGTCATTAAGCATAGCAAGTGCAGCGGTAGTTCCGTGAGCGCCTGCGTGTTCCAAGCCCATGGCCTGAAATATTCCTGCAACGGAATCGCCTTTTGCAGGGGTAGGCGCGAGTGATAAATCAATAATTCCGAACGGAATATTCATTTTTTCAGCCATTCTTCTTCCGACGAGTTCTCCTGTTGACGTTATTTTAAATGCAATTTGTTTAATTTTATTGGCGAGTTCGCCAAAATCCGCATTTTTAGGTAAATTTTCAACTGCTGCTCTTACAACCCCGGGGCCTGAAACACCTATATTAAGAGCGCATTCATTTTCTCCGTATCCGTGGAAAGCTCCTGCCATAAAAGGATTATCCCCGGGAACATTACAAAAACATACAAGTTTTGCTGCACCAATTCCGTCTTTATCCGCAGTTAAATTTGCGCTTTGTTTTATAATTGAGCCCATTTTTTTAACAGTGTCCATATTAATCCCCGCCTTTGTCGAGGCAAGATTAATTGATGAACATACTCTTTGTGTTTGGCTTAAGGCTTCTGGGATACTCTCTATTAACGCATTATCTCCGCGAGTACAGCCTTTTTCAACAAGAGCCGAAAACCCGCCTATAAAATTAACATTAACTTCCTTTGCAGCTTCATCCAAAACTTTAGCCAGATAAACGTAATCATATTCTTTGCACGACTCTCCCACAAGTGATATTGGTGTTACTGCTATTCGTTTGTTTATAATCGGTATTGAATATTCTTCTTCGATTTCGGAAGCGTAAGAATAAAGGTTTTTAGCATATTTGGTAATTTTATTATAAATTTTATCCCCGACTTCTTTCACGTTTTCACCGCAGCAATCTCTCAAACTCAGTGCAAGCGTAACGGTTCTGATATCAAGGTTATGCACCTTTATCATATTTATTGTTTCAATTATTGATTTTTCGTTGAAGAATGACATTTTTATTCCTTAAATAGTGTGCATTTTATCAAAAATTTCTTTTCTTTGAGTCCAAATTTCCATTCCGAGTTTTTCTCCGGTTTGGGAAAGCGCGTCTTTTATTTCTTTAAATGAAAATTTTGAACCTCCGATATCACCGAGCAAAAACATCATAAAACATCCCTGCATAATTGTCTGGCGGATGTCTTCAATGTTTACTCCGTATTTTGCCAGTACGGAAGATACCTCGGCAACTATTCCGACTCTGTCTTTACCAGAAATGGTAACTATAATTTTATTCTCACTCATAATAACTCCGTTCGTTAGTATTATTTTATATATAATACCGTTTAAATGCAATTATATTAAAATTTAAAGTCGCGTTCTCCGTTTTCAATGCGCTTAAGATTTTGTATAACCAGATTTTTTCGAGTAATATCCTTTATGTTTTCAAGTTCTTTTAATATTAACTTTTCACCTGCAATTTTGGTTTTATCGGAAGCATAATCAATAAGATATTCTTTTAGCGTCATTATAGCGTTAGGATGGCAGAAATTATGTATTTGCTTACCTTTACAGACAGACATAAACCTTTCCCCCGTTCTTCCGCTCCCATAGCAGGCTGTACAAAAACTGGGCAGGTAGTTAAGCTCTGTTAGCCAGTTGACTACTTCATCAAGAGTCCTGTTATCATTTACTTCAAATTGGCTTGAATCCTCATCTTCTTTTTCACTCTTATAATATCCGCCTACACTTGTTTTTGAACCGCCCGAAATTTGGGAAATTCCAAGCTCCAGTACTTCTTTTCTGCATTGTGCGTTTTCCCGAGTTGAAACAATCATGCCCGTATACGGAACGCTGATACGGATAACGGCAACAAGTTTTTTAAATGTTTCATCATCAATTGCGTTAGAAAAAGAAGAAGGGTCAATATCATCTGCTTTTCTTATTCTTGGGACACTTATGGTGTGAGGACCTGTTCCGTAGGTTGCTTCTAAATGCTCTGCGTGCATTAAAAGCGCAATTAATTCATACATATAATTTTCAAGCCCAAAAAGAACGCCTAAGCCTACATCATCAATTCCGCCCTGCATTGCTCTATCCATAGCTTCCGTGTGATAAGCATAATTATGCTTTGGACCTGTCGGGTGCAGTTTTTCATAAGTTTCTTTATTATAAGTTTCTTGAAACAAAACGTATGTACCGATTTTTGCGTCATGCAGTTTTTTATAATTTTCAACCGTTGTAGCGGCAATATTTACATTTACTCTGCGGATTGCTCCGTTTTTATGTTTTATTGAATATATTGTATTTATGGACTCCAGTATGTATTCAATCGGATTGTTAACGGGGTCTTCACCCGCTTCAAGTGCTAAGCGCTTATGCCCCATATCTTGGAGCGCAATTACTTCTTTTGTAATTTTCTCCTGCGTCATTTTTTTTCTTGGAATGTGCTTATTTTTTGCATGATAAGGGCAGTATACACAGCCGTTTATACAATAGTTTGAAAGATATAACGGTGCGAATAATACTATCCTGTTTCCGTAATATTCTTCCTTTATTTTTTTTGCGAGCTCAAAAATTTCATTATTTAGCGCAGCGTCGTTACAAGCTGTTAAAAGTGCTGCTTCTCTATGATTTAAGCCGTTTTTTTGCTTCGCTTTTAAAATTATTTCTTTTATTAAATTAATATTATTTTTGTTATTTTTTATAAATTCTAAAGTATTTAAAATTTCATCGTTTGATATAAATTCTTCTGCTTTTGTTGATTTGGGATTATACATTTTATTGCCTTTTTTGCGAAATATTATAACTCAAAAAAAAGCCGATTGTATATAAATTTTTAGTTTGATATAATCAAGCAAGTTATGATTTCGGAATATAAATTATATAAGAATTTTAATAAAAAAATTATAAAAATAATTATAATATTTATACTGCTGACAGGTGTTATAAATTACATTGTAAACCCTTATAATATATTCACTTCAAAAATAACTCAAAATAAACTTTTAAAACCGAAAATGAAGCTGCAAGAGCGTTATACAAAATTTATGGCTCTAAAAATGGATAAAAGACAAATAGATACCGTGTTTGTAGGAAGCTCGAGAGTGGATTGGGCATTAAGTAAGGAATATTATAAACAAATAACGGGTAAAGAAGCCGAAAACCTAGGAATGGGCGGGTTATACGTAAGTGAATACACGGATATAATAAATGCTTTATTACTAATTCATCCGGAAGTAAAAAATATATATTTAGGAATAGATTTTGCAGCATTTAGTAAAAATCGAAAAGATAAAAATATACGTTCCCGATATAAAATAATTCCTACGAAAGAAATAACTTCATCAGAAATAGGCTTTGCACTATTTTCAATAAAAACATTATATTACAGTATATGGACTGTTATAAAAAATTTAATAGGTATTGAAAGCCGTATGTATAATCCTGACGGAACAAAGCATGTTTATATAGATAATCATTATAAATTATCATATAAAGGTGCAATAATAGAATATAAAAGCTATTATAAAAATTTTGATTTTGATGAAGATGCATATAAAATTCTTCAAAATGTAAAAGAAATATGTGAAAAAAAAGGCATAAACGTATATTTCTTTATTATGCCAAGTCATATATATGACTTGTATTTAATAGATACAATGAGCTATAACCTTTATACAAAATGGAAAACAGGTTTGGTACAAATAGCAGATGTAATAGATTTTCAATATCCGTCAATTTATGCGGAAGAAGAGTTATCACCCGAAATAAAGTATTTTTTTGAGGCGGCGCACAGTACAAATAATATGGGCAACATAATAATAGATGTATTTGCGGGAGCAAATAACGATTTTGGGCATAAGTTAAATAAGGATAATGTAGGATATTATTTAAAAAAAGACAGAGAAGAATTAAAAAAATATATAAACATAACACCTGAAATAAAATGGGTAGATGAAGTAATTTAATTGCAAATAAAAAATGTTTATGATATAAATTGGATACTGTGAGAGGAAACTCTTGCTAGTCAAAGAAACGGAAGTTTAGGACACTGAAAAAAAATATAAAATTAGCTCAAGGTGCAGGTTTTTGCTACGGAGTTAAAAGAGCGGTCGAAACGACAAAAAAAATAAAACTTGAAAATAAATCAAAAAAGGTATGGGTATTGGGTGAGCTAATACATAATTCTCACGTTATACAGGAACTTGAAGAATTAGGTATAATGACTGTTGAGGAATTACCCGATAATGAAACGGGAATATGTATTGTCCGCAGTCACGGAATGGCACCTCAAAAAATAAAAGAAATAACCGATAAAGGTTTTGAAGTTGTTGACTTAACCTGTCTTGACGTAAAAAAGGTTCAGCAAAAAGCTGTTCAATTGGCACAGGAAGAATTTTTGGTATTAATACTTGGTAAACCCGAACATCCTGAAGTTATTGCAATAAAAGCAAATGCACAAATGTATTCGGAAAATGTGTTTGTTGTTCCCGATGTTGAGTCACTAAAAACTTTAACCGAAAAAATCAAAGAACATAAAAGAGTTGGTGTCGTAATTCAAACGACACAAAAATTAGAGTTTCTGCGCGAGGTTGTGAATTATTTAATTCCGATATCAAGCGAATTAAAGATTTTTAATACAATATGCAAATCAACAACAATGCGCCAGCAAGAGGCAAGAGAATTAGCTAAAAATTCAGATTTAATGATAGTTGTTGGCAGCAAAAAGAGTGCAAATACAACTCATTTAGCTGAAATATTATCGGATATAACAAAAACGCTTCACATAGAAACAAGAGATGACTTAAAAAATTATAAAAATATAATAGAAAAAGCAGAGAATATAGGAGTTACGGCAGGTGCTTCAACTCCAGATAATATTATTAAAGATGTAATTCACGAACTTGAAAAAATATAGGAAAGGACAAATTAAATGGCAAAAACAGTTAATGAACATGAACAGGACGAATTCGTCAGATTATTGGAAGAAAGCTACAATTATAAATTTTCTGTAGCTGATGTAGTAAAAGGAATAGTAATAAAGCAGGAAAATGACGGCTTTTTGGTAGATATCGGTGCAAAAACCGAGGCTTTTCTGCCAAACAGAGAAATAACCAATAATCAGGTAAATGACAGAGATTATTCGGAATATATAGCAATAAACGATGTAAAAGAATTTTATATCTTAAAAGAAGAAGATGATGATGAAAACGGCAGAATAGTATTATCGTTAAAGAAATTATCCTGTGCAAAAGCATGGCAGGAACTGCAAAACGCTAAATACAACAATGAAACAATATTGGCAAAAGTGGTTTTAATTGTAAGAGGCGGTGTAATAGTAGAAGTATCCGATTTAAGAGGATTTGTACCTGCTAGCCAATTAAGAACAGGAGCTCCTTTTGACGGATTAATCGGAACTGAAATTGAAGTTAAAGTGCTTGAAGCAGATGCTAAAAAGAATAAGTTAATATTATCCCAAAGACAAGCAGTTGCCGAACAAAGAGAACAAGTAGTTGATGAAATAATATCACAGCTTGAAGTTGGTGATGTAGTTAAAGGAAAAGTAGTAAGAATAGCAGATTTCGGCGGATTTATAGATATCAACGGAGTCGACGGTTTGCTTCCTATTTCCGAAATTTCATGGCAAAGAATAAAACATCCTTCGGACGTAATCTCATTAGGTGAAGAACTTGAAGTTAAAATCTTAAAAATTGATATGGATATGAAGAGAATAAGTTTAAGTTTAAAGAGAATGGGCGAAAATCCTTGGGAATCAATAGAAAACGAATTTAAAGAAGGACAGGTAATAAAAGGAACGGTAAATAAAGTAACATCTTTCGGTGCATTTATAAACATATATCCGGGGGTTGAAGCATTATTGCCATCGGCAGAAATGGAACCTGAAAATGCAAATCCGTTTAACATATACAATGTAGGTGATGAGGTTGAAGTTTTAATAAAAAAATTTACACCTCAAGAACACAGAATTGCATTAAGTGTAAAAGATATTGAAAAATAGAAGAAATAAAACATATACGGCTCCCAATTTGGGAGTCGTTTTTTGTAAAGAAAAATTAACAATTCATCAAGTTATATCAAAAAAAACCTTTTATATGTTTTAATTAAAACGCAAAGTAAAGGAAGAAAAAAATGAAAGTAAATGCAATTCAACCGAAACATGCTCAAAAAACAGGTAAGACTATTGGTACTATTGGTGGTTTAGGAGCAGGTGGAGCTTATGTGATTAAAAACCGCAAAGATATATTTGTAAATGCTGTGGATTCGGCAATAGAACAATTAGAAGCTCAAGGAATTAAATCTATAAGTAAAAATAAAGCATTATTACTGGCAGGAGGAATTGCTGCAGCAGCTGTCGGTTTAACTGCCTTAGTAGGCAGGGCTGTCGGCGGAACAATAGGAAAAATGATAGATAAACATAACGCTAAAAAAGCTGCAAAATTAGCTCAAGAAGCATAAAATAATGATATATTAAAAAAGACCGCTTTACTAAGCGGTCTTTTTTATTTTAATATCTTTTTTAAATACATACCCGTATAAGATTTTTTGCATTTTGCTACTTCTTCGGGTGTTCCTTGTGCTACAATAGTTCCGCCCTCATCACCGCCTTGCGGGCCTAAGTCAATAATATGGTCGGCAGTTTTTATTAAATCAAGATTGTGTTCAATAATTAAAATAGTGTTGCCTGCGTCAGCAAGTTTATTAATAATTTTAATCAGTTTATCAAGGTCATACCAATGCAGCCCGACTGTCGGCTCATCAAGCAGGTAAAGAGTTTTGCCTGTTGCACGTTTATTAAGTTCGCTTGCAAGTTTTATTCTTTGAGCTTCCCCGCCCGATAAAGTAGTGGAACTCTGCCCAAGTTTCATATACCCTAAACCTACATCGTTTAAGGTTTGAAGCCTTGATTTGATTTTGGGAATATTCTCAAAAAAATCAAGAGCTTCGGCTATTGTCATATCAAGCACTTCGGAAATGTTTTTTCCGTTATATTTAATTTCAAGAGTTTCTCTGTTGTACCTTTGTCCCTTGCAGACATTACATTTTACATACACATCGGAGAGAAAATTCATTTCAATTCTTGTAACGCCGTCGCCTTTGCAGGCTTCACAACGTCCTCCTTTTACGTTAAAGCTAAATCTGCCGGCATTGTAGCCTCTTACTTTAGCTTCCGCAGTTTTCGCAAACAGTTCTCTTATATGTGTAAAGACGTCTGTATATGTTGCAGGGTTTGATCTCGGGGTTCTGCCGATAGGTGACTGGTCAATACAGATAACTTTATCAATATTCTCAAATCCTAAAATTTTGTCTACACCTTGAGGTTTTGGCTTATTTTTAAACAGTTTATGAATTGAATATTGATAAATAATATCATTCATAAGGGTTGATTTACCGCTTCCCGAAATTCCCGTTAAAACAACTACTTTGCCGAGCGGTATTTTAACATCAAGATTTTTTAAATTGTTTTTATGTGCATTAATAACTTCCAAATGGTTTCCGTTGCCCTCACGGCGTTTTTTAGGTACGGGGATAGATTTTTCACCCGATAAATACTGTCCTGTAATAGATTTTTTGCAGTTTATAATATCGTCTAATGTTCCTTGAGCTATAATTTTACCGCCTTTAACCCCTGCGTACAGTCCGATATCAACAATATGGTCTGCATTTCTGATTGTATCTTCATCGTGTTCCACTACAATTAAAGTATTCCCGAGATTGCGGAGTCTTATAAGAGTTTTAATAAGCATATCATTGTTATATTGGTGCAGTCCGATAGAGGGTTCATCCAAAACATAAAGAACACCTGAAAGTCCGCTTCCTATCTGTGTGGCGAGTCTTATTCTCTGTGCTTCACCGCCCGATAATGTTGCTGACATTCTGGCTAAATTCAGATAGCTTAAACCAACATCAAGCATGAATTTGAGTCTTGCTCTTATTTCTTCAAGAATTTGTTTTGCTATGGTTAATTTGTAATCATCAAGTTCAAGATATAAGTCTGAAAAGAATTTATAGGCTTCTTTTATGGACAAAAGGCAAACTTCATAAATATTTTTGCCTCCGACGGTTACTGCAAGCGGAAACGGCTTTAAACGTGCGCCTTTGCAGTCGTTGCAGGGAATTTGTGACATATAATCCTGTATTTGTTCTCTTATTTCATCGGAGTTGCATTCTTCATATTTCCTCATAAAATAAGGTATTACACCCGAAAACGGTCTTAATTGAGTAACGTATCTTGTTCCGCCGAATTCTTTAAATCTTAACTTAACGCACTCGCCGTTGCTTCCGTATAAAATAATATTTTGATGTTCTGCGCTTAAATTTTCAAACGGAGTTTCCATATCAATTCCGAAGTGATTAGCGACAGATGTTAAAACATCAAGATAGTATGGGTTGCCTGTTTTCGCCCAAGGGTATATTGCGCCTGCTTTTAGTGATTTGGATTTATCGGGTATGATTAAATCAGGGTCGGGTTCATAATGCGCGCCTAAGCCCGAGCAGGTAGGGCATGCTCCGTACGGATTATTAAAACTGAATATACGCGGTGCAAGTTCTTCAAAACTGATATTGCAATTGGGACAGGCAAGTTTTTCGCTGAAAATCATTTCTTTTCCACCGATAACGTCAACGATTAACAGTCCGTCAGCCTTTTGCAGTGCCAGCTGGGCGCTGTCCGTTAATCTTGCTTTTGCGTTTTCTTTTATGACGAGCCTGTCCACAACAACTTCAATTGTGTGTTTTTGAGTCTTTGCAAGTTCGATTTCATCTTCGTCAAGGTTATAAACTTCGCCGTCAACTCTTACTCTTACAAATCCCTCTTGTTTTAACTCTTGGAAAAGATTAATAAATTCGCCTTTTTTCCCTCTGACAATTGGTGCAAGCAGTTGAATTTTGGTACCCTCCGGAAGTAAATATATTTTATCAACAATTTCATCTATGGATTGAGGAGCAATTTCACACCCGCATTCGGGGCAGTGAGGTGTTCCTATGCGCGCAAAAAGCAGTCTTAAATAATCGTAAATCTCCGTAACGGTACCGACGGTAGAACGCGGGTTGTTGCTTGTAGATTTTTGGTCAATGGATATGGCGGGAGATAATCCCTCTATGCTCTCAACGTCGGGCTTATCAAGTTGACCGAGAAACTGTCTTGCATAATTTGAAAGACTTTCTACGTAGCGTCTTTGTCCCTCTGCAAATATTGTATCAAATGCAAGCGAGCTTTTCCCTGACCCCGATATCCCCGTAAATACGATTAATTCATTTTTCGGCAGTTCAAGACTTACGTTTTTTAAATTATGCTGATTAGCTTTTCTGATAATAATTTTGTCGTTCATAAAAATATTATGACATAAAATTTATTGCGCGGAAAATTAATTTGTCCGAGAAAATTTCGCGATAAGGAACGTGAGCGAAATTTTGGAGTGGCAACTTTAAAAGGTGAGCACTTGCACGGCGACGAGGAGTCGGCGGAAAAGTGCGACACTAGATTAATTTTCGTATCTTGAGCCTTTTGAATTTGATACTTTTCTGCCGATGCTTTCAATTTTACTTTTAATGCAGTTAACGCAATGTTCGGGTGAGTCATTTATACAGCTTTTGTTCGGATATATTTCATATTTTTTTCGGTACGGAGCGGTTGTCATATTAATCATAACAACATTAGCTCCCGAATTTAGCGCGATGAGTCTGCCGTTTAGTCTTATTGTTTCCATCGCGGTGGTTGCGGGAATGTTTATATCGGGAAGCATTAATCTTGTAATAGCCATTGTTCTTAATGAAAGGTCAAAATTATCTTTTATATCACCTGCAAGCGGGGTATTAGGGTGCGCAATAAACGGGCCTATTCCGACCATATCCGCATTTAATTCTTTAAAAAATAAAATATCCTCTGCAATAGAGTCAATACTTTGCCCTTTTAAACCTGCAATTATACCTGTTCCCGTTTCATAACCGAGTTTTTTTAAATTATAAAGGCACTTTATTCTGTTATCAAAACTCATATTCGGGTGGAGCTTAGCGTATAGATTTTTATCGGTTGTTTCAATACGCAGTAAATACCTGTCTGCCCCCGCTGTTTTAAAATCCTTATACTCATCATACGAGCGTTCGCCGATACTTAAAGTAACGGCAATATCATATTTTTTGATTTTTTTTATCAGAGAGCATAATTTACCGCTGTCAAAAAACATATCTTCCCCGCCTTGTAAAACTACGGTTTTATAACCCGCATTAACAGCTCTTTGAACGCAGTTAAGAATTTCTTCTTCACTCAGTCTGTATCGCTCTAATTCTTTATTATCCCGCCTTAGTCCGCAATAAAAACAGTTACATCTGCAAATATTGGTAAATTCAATTAAACCTCTGATATGAACACAATTTCCTTTGTATTTTTCCCTAATTTCATCAGCGGATTGAAAAAGTTTATCATCATTGCTTTCAAGTAAATTTTTTATTTCAGATTTTTTTAACGGCATATATTTTATACGGCAGCGCTTGCCATTTGCATAAGTTTTCTTTGATTATTTTTAATATGCTCGTATACATGCGGATTGTTAATTTTAATTTCACAGTTAACTAATTTATTTTGCAGTGAATTTAATTTTTTTTGAGCAATATATTGTTTATATTTTTCCACAGCTTGAATATCACGTCCGCCGTTAAGAATTTTATAAATAGGTTCTTCTACTGCGACTGTGTCAAGTTTTTTGTTTAAATATA
>CANPWQ010000035.1 GCA_947584965.1 Candidatus Gastranaerophilales bacterium
TTTCTTATTCCGGACGGTTTTATTCTCTCTACTTTTTTTGACAGTTCTTTTGTCACGGCGATATTATCTCTCTTTCATCTTCGCTTTTCTTAGCAAGCACTGTTCCGTAATCTTTGTATTTTTTTAAGATAAAATGAGTCCCCGTACTTAATACGCTGTCTAATGTCGCCAGTTTATCCGATACAAAGTTGGCTATCTCTCTTAAAGACTTTTCTTCCAATATAACAAGCAAATCAAACCCGCCCGAAATTAAATATACGCTTCTTACTTCGGGATAATTATAAATCCGCTCGGCGATTTTATCGAAACCTTGACCGCGCTGAGGTGTAACCCTAACTTCAATTAATGCCGTTACCTTTTCTATTGAAGTTTTTTCCCAATCAATTAAAGTATTATAACCGCATATAATGCCTTCTTTTTCCAGATTTTCAAGTTCTTTTAATACTTCTTCTTCGCTTCTGCCAAGCAGAACCGCTAATTCATTAAGCCCAATTCTGCTGTTTTTCTCTATAATTGATAATAATTCTTCTCTCATATAACCTGCCCGAAATTATCTTATAAAATTCCAAAAATATCTTTTTGCCGCTTTGCCCGCGCTAAGTTTATCAAAACCTTGCTTTTGAGCCGAGATAATTTTTACCTCCTCGGGCTGAACCGTTCTTTGATAATTTACGCTTTTATTACCGAATAATATTACATATTCCGATTTATAGCCGTCAGGAATGCTTAAATATTCGCTAAGTTCAGGGAATAACATCATGCAAGTCTGCATATATCCGCACCAGCATGTACCTATTCCAAGGCTTTGAGCATATAATTCAAAATAACTTAACGCAATATCCGCATCTTCTTTAGCGCATGACGCCTTTTGAGAATTAGATACCACAAGCATGTGAGGCGCATTTCTAAATATAACATCTTCGCCTCTGCTTAAAGCATTTGCAATTGACGAAAATTTATCAACAACAGCTTTTATCGGTTTTTTAGTTAATCCTGCTATTAATTTTTGATTAACGTGATTGCGAAACTCGTTCATTACTTCAACATCATCTATAAACGAGAATTGAAGCGCATGACAATTGCACCCTGTCGGCACATATTTTAACATATCCTTTAATTTTTGCAGTTTATCTCTGTCTATATTTTCATTTTTAAAGTTACGATCGCTTCTGCGCGATTTTATCAAGTTCAATAACATATCGGGATTTTGTGAATATATTTGTCCGCTCTCATCGGGATTTTTGCCGAATATTGATATTGCGCCCACAGGGCATATCGCAAAACAGTGCTGACAGCCTATACAATTTTGCGGTTTTACGGCTTTAGGCGTCTTATTTTCATCAAGTTTTATAACAGAGCAAATACAATCTTTTTCGCATAATCCGCAATGAATACACTTCGTTTCATCTACTTTAAAATTTATATTTTCCATAATTTCCCCTTTTTGTTTATAATAGCAGTTCTTATGGTGTTATACAATATATTATTACAAGCTCCCACAATTTATCTTTTGAAAATATGCTTTTAAAGACTCTTAAATAATAGTCATCGGTGGTTATTTTTCCGTTTGTATAATAGTAATAAATATTGCCTTTATCGGTTTTGAGCATTCTCATTTGTTTATTATCATTAAATCTTGTTTGGGAATTTATTATTTTAAAACCTTGATTTCTTAAGCATAAATCGGGATTATGTATTGCCTGCCATGATTTTGATTTAATCTTTATTATTAAATTTTTTCCGTCATTATATTTTTGAACCTCCGCGCCGTATTTTTTATATAGACTTTTTTCACTGTCATTTAAGGATAAATTTTCATATACGGGATGAAGAATTATTTTGTATTCCGTTTTTTCTTCAGGCACCAATTTACAATAGCCGTAAAAATTTGCGCATAAAATATATGTTATTATTGCATAATATTTCCATGATTTATTTGTTTTTTCTTCGGCTTTTTCTCTGTTTAAAAGAAAAAAGAATAATATCGCGATTAAAAGAAAATTAATAATTCCTAAAGGCACATGTATAATATGCGCAAATTTACTTAAATCATTATTAAATGATAATAAAATCAATATAAAAATCCTTAGAATATTTAAAAAGACAGCAACGCCGAAACATATAAACAAATTTATAATTAATTTAAAATCGGGCTTTTTCCCCGTGATTAAACAAATCAATACGGCTAAAATTAAAACGTAATATAATAAAGCACTTCCGCTGCAAGGGTAATCAATATTTGTTATGTTATTTTCAAATATTAATATCGAATTTTCGCTTACTGATTTTATATTGAAAAGTCCAAAAAGGTTTTCTATAACTTTTGCGGTAATTAAGCGAAAAGGTACTCCCAAAAATATTTGGAAGTAATCTTTTACACTTTGGCGCAGCAGAACTAACATCGACAGCCAAAATAATCTTATATATGTTTTTTCGTCTTTTATCAGTGTTTTAAATATATCCATTTATTCTTTAGCACAAATATTGATATCATTATTAAAATTAAGAATACATAAATCCAATCTTGAGGTTCGGGAACCGTTGATATATTTTCTTCTTTTAAATTTCTGTCCTCGCCAGTTTGAATATCGGCATCATATTTATCATCGGATTTTTCGTTTTCTTTCAGTTCTTCTTTCTGACTGCTGTTTACAAGCGCAATTAAAGAAGAATAATTTGTAACAATATTAGCCTCTTGGGCTATTTTGTGTATTTGTTCTTTTGTATTAATATCATCGGGATTATTTGTTCTTAATATTTTATTTACTTCTTCCATTGCTTTTATTTGAGGCTGAATATTCCCTTCCTTTTCAGCTACAGGAGAAATAACCGCCTCATAAGCACTCCTTATATCCGTAAACACGCTTCCTTTTGTTTTATAAATTAAATTAGTTAAAGCAATGCTGTATGGCGGAATTTTCTTGGAATTTTCTTTATCAACGTGAACAATATATAAAGGAGCATTGTTTTCGCACGTTGAATTAAGCGAATAATCATACTCGCTTGTATCCGTGAGCATAATTATTCCGTCATAGTTTCCTTTAACAGAGCAATAAGCGTCTATTTTTGCCGTCTGCGCGAAATTTAGCTGTTTTGCTTTATCAAGAGATGACAATTTTTCGCTTAAAAACTTATTAAAGAAATAATAATCAATATTTTTATTATTTTTTATTTCGGGAAGTTCTTTATTTATATACTTTTTCCAATTTATTTTATTTGAATATGAAGTATCTAAAAGCAGTGCAATTTTTTTATCGGAATTAGCAAAATCAGGCGTTGATTGAGGATTTGCGTCTTTTACTTTTACATATATATCATTTTTGTCAGATTTAATTTTTTTACCGTTTAAATACGTATTATATTGTGAACCTAAGCCGTAATAAGCATTCCTTGCTTGGTAAATAACGGGAAGCGGAATTTTGCCGTTTTCAAGCTCGGTATAATATTCAAAGCTCATTTTTTGTATATCATCTTTTGAGTAGTATATGTTAACGGGGTAAACTCTTAATGTATATTGTCTTATACCGTTTTTCTCAATTAACGCGGGGTCGGAATTTATTGCTATTTGAGCTTCATAAGTCTTTCTAGCTGCTCCTTTTGCCGAAATTTCTCCCTCATACTGCAAATTATTACCTAACCTTAATCTTGTTACAGCAGCATTTTCGGGTAGTGAAAATTCATAATATACTTCTTTATTTCTTAAAACCCTGTTTAAATATTCCTCCGTTATTATAACTTTATATGTTTCAGAATTTTGTACCTGCTCTATTTCTACTGTTTTCGATAATACTTTTACGTCTTTTGAATTAACATCTAAGAGCGAAGCGGCTTCTTGTTTAGCGAAATATGTTGAATTTACGCTGTTTGATACGGTTTTTTGTTCACCTTTTTGTATATCTTCATCAAAAAGTATTTTATATTGCTCATTTATATTTCGTTTATAAAAATCCTTGTTATAAAAGAACGGGTACGCCATTTTTGCATATATATTCTGCATTACTTGTGATGTTTTTTTGCCGTAATTTGCAAATCTGTAAAGGTCATATATTAAGTCATCCTTAACATCCGATATATACCTTAATCTTGCAAGGTAATTATCAAGTATAACATTTTTTATAATATATCGTTCCTTAAGTATTTTTTCGGCTGAAATTTGGAGCTGTTCATAATTTTGAGCATTTTTAGTCATTTCTATTTTTTTAGTTATATCAATATCCGAAAAATGAAAAGCCGAACAATAGAAAAGAATAATATACGCTAAAGCCCATATGGCACATAACTTTTTTTGAGGATTTTCTTTATATTTTGTTATAAATTCCTTAATGTATATTATCGCGCTTGTTATGGGAGTTATAAAAAATACAGCAACAATAAACAATAAAAACAACAAACTTAATATAAAATATATTCCCTCAAGGAAAGTTAATATATTTGCTGTGTTTAAATTAAATATATTAAAAATTAAACTATGAAAATTAATATCCAATTTAGTAATAAATTGAATAATTAATGCTCCCATAGGAATAATAAAAAACAAGGATAACAAACAAAAATAAACACCCAAAATTACGGGGATTTCAAAAAGCATTAAAGAAAACTTTTTAAATTTTTCCTTTAAAATATTTTCCTTGAATAAATCAATCATATAAATAACAACGGAAAGAGAAATCCCGATATATAAAAACCAATAAAACAGAGTCATTTCCCGAAGTAAAAATAATCTTATAAGAGAAAGCAATAATATCGGAGTTTCAACAGCAAAGAAAAATTTTAAAATCTTATCCGTATTTTTATTTTTTGTTGAATATATTGTAAATAATATAGGCAATATAAGTATAACAAATATTGATATTTCAATATTAAATGAAATTTCTCTTAAACTAAATAATAAAGAACTAAGCCCCACAGAAATAACAAAATACACAGCATTAAAAACAATTGAAAAAACTAATGCGGATTTTTTTATTAAATTTCTAAACATGTCCCTACCCCCCCCCAATCAATTTAACAAAATTATTATACATTATATTAAATAAAATTTTGTTATTTGTTAATTTTTTTTGAGGTATATTATTTTTAAAAAGGAGAAAATTATGTTTCACGTTATAACAGAAAGAGATTATTCCGAATTTTCACGCAAACAAATAGGCGAATATACTGACTTTGATAAAGCACTGGAAGTTGCCCAAAAAGCCGTTCAAGGCAAAGAGGGATTAAGATATATTATAGAAAAAACTGACGGACACGTTGACAGCTACGGTAATCAAATAGTTACGGTTGTTGCTGAAAGCGAGTAATTAAGCAGATGTTCAACGGTTTTAGCCGAAACCTCCGCCATTACTTTTTCAAATTCATCTAAAGATTTTGCAGCCTCACCGTTAGCTAAATCCGATAATGCGCGAACTATTACAAACGGAATATTATTCATATATGCGCACTGCGCAATGGCACAACCCTCCATTTCAACAGCAAGTGCATTAAACAGGTTTTTTATTTCTTTTTTCATTTCGTTATCGGAAATAAATGTATCACCTGTTGCAATTACACCGCGATGAATGCCCGATTTAAACCCGCTTTCTTTTACCGCAGTTTCATAAGCGTTTATTAAATTTTCATCCGAATAATAAACGGTAGGTTTATCTTTATTTACCCCTGTACACATATAGCCTCTGGCATAACCGAGGGCTGTTACGTTAAAATCATACTGAACAAGCGAAGTACCGATTACTATATCACCAACCGCCAAATTATCGCCAATTCCGCCTGCTACGCCCGTATTTATTATACATTCCGGATTATATTTATCAATAATATACTGAGTTGTCATTGCAGCATTGACTTTCCCCACTCCGCTTTTTGAAAGTATTATTTCGTAAGAGTTTATTTTACCCGTATATATAACGATTTTACCCGATTTATGCTCTTCAAACCCAGCCAAAATCGATTTTAAAGTATTTATTTCACAATCCATTGCACCGATGATTGCTATACGTTTTTTATTCAGCATAGTTCATTTTCTCCACAGTCCAGTTTTTAAGTACATTAGACATATCTAAAGCTATTTTTTTAGCGCCCGCTAAATCATGCTCGCGGTAGTTTCCGCATTCCTTAGAGCTTACTCCCGGAATTTCACCGTTAAAAGAGCTTATGAAATTCAATGACTCTCGCATTAAATTTAATGAATCGCTATGCGTCATATTATCTCTTACCAATAAATAAAACCCCGTTCTACACCCCATAGGACCAACATAAACAATGCTGTCTTCATATTTGCTGTTTCTTGCATAAGTGGCAAATAAATGCTCAAAAGTATGCATGGCAGCATTTTCAAGGTAATCACCGCCATTGGGCTTTTTCATTCTTATATCGTAAGTAATGACATCACCGTCTATTCTTGATATATACATTCCTTTTTGCAATATGTCATGATTTACTTTAAAACTTGCTATTGTTTTCATTTCAAACTCCCTTTTGTTTAATTATAAAATAAATTTTAAATTAATTAAACACTTCGGTTGAAAGATAACGCTCTCCTGTATCGGGGAGTAAAACTACTATCATTTTATTTTCATTTTCACTGCGTTTTGCAAGTTCTATTGCGGCATGTAAAGCCGCGCCTGACGATATACCGATTAATATTCCCTCTTTTTGCGCACATTTTCTGACTTTTTCAAATGCTGATTCATTTTCAACCGTTATAATTTCATCATAAATATTTGTATTCAATATTTTAGGAACAAACCCTGCACCTATTCCCTGCAATTTATGCGCACCTGCCTTGCCTTGCGATAAAACGGGCGAGGATAAAGGCTCTACCGCCACAACTTTTATATCGGGATTTTTGGATTTTAAATACTCTCCTACTCCCGTTATAGTTCCGCCTGTACCTACTCCCGATACAAATATATCAACACGTCCATCCGTATCTTCCCATATTTCGGGACCTGTCGTTTCTCTATGAATTTGAGGATTTGCACTGTTTTCAAACTGACCCGGAATAAAACTGTTTTCTATCTCTTTTGAAAGTTCAAACGCTTTTTCTATTGCCCCTTTCATTCCTTTTGCTCCCTCGGTTAAAACAAGCTCTGCTCCGTAGGCTTTTAAAATTCTTCTGCGTTCTTCGCTCATTGTTTCGGGCATGGTTAATATTACTTTATACCCTTTACTTGCGGCAGCAGCGGCAAGCCCTATCCCCGTATTTCCGCTTGTAGGCTCTATTATTACGGTACCCTCTTTTATTTTGCCCTCGCGCTCTGCTTTTTCTATCATTGCATTTCCGACTCTGTCTTTTACGCTGCCCGCAGGGTTAAAATACTCTAACTTTGCTATTATTTTCCCTTTTACACCGTATTCTTTTTCTATATTTTTTAACTCTATTAACGGAGTTTTCCCTATTAATTCCGTTACATTGCCATATATTTTCATTAAACACCTCCTTTTTTACAAATAAAAAAAGGGAGTTTTCCAACTCCCTTAAAAATGGTGGAGAATAGGAGACTCGAACTCCTAACCCCCTGCGTGCAAAGCAGGTGCTCTACCAATTGAGCTAATCCCCCGCGGATTTAAGTTTATATTATCACGTCATAAAAAAAAATCAACACTTTTTTACTTCTTATTTTTTATTTCTTTTAAGTAATTTTTATATTCTTTAATAAATTCTTCATTTTCGGGTGCAAGCCGCTTCATTATGGAAAAATTGGTTAATGCCGACTCTTTATCATTCATTGCTATTGCACACTTTGCCATATAGTACCTGTATTTTGCATTCCCGATTTCCAGCTGTGACGCTTCTTTATAGTAATTATATGCATCGTTATATTCGCCCAGAGCGTAATAGCTGTCTGCTGTTTTCTCATAATACACAATATTTGAAGGATTTATTGTTATTGCAGTTTTATAACACTGCGCAGCTTGTTCGTAATTTTTTTCATCAAAGTTTATTAACCCTTTTAAATAATATACTTCCGCATTATTTAAATCCAGTTCAAGTGCCTTTGAAATATTAACCTTTGCATTATAATTATCATTTTGCTTTATATAGTTTTTAGCCGACAAAATATATGCATTAATATACTTACTGTTTTTATCAAGTATATTCTCACATAACTTTAGAGATTTTTCATACTCATTTGCTTCATAATATGTATTAGCCAGAAAATACTTATACTCTATTGAACTACTGTTAAGCTCAACCGCTTTATTACAAGCCTCAACCGCTTTTTTCCACATATTTAATTTAAAATAATATATCGCCTGTGCATAATAACCGATATCATCATTTGCTTTTAAATCGGTTAATTTTTCTATATATTGCTTTGCGCTTATCATGTCATCTTTTTGAACAGCCAGTAAGATTTTTAAAGATATTGCATTTACATTATGTTCATCTAAAACAAGTATTTTATCTGCTATTTGTTCTGCGGGTTTATATTTCTTTTCCGTATAATATAAATAAGCAAGAGTATAATTATATAAAATGTTTTCGCCGTCTTTTTCCAATGCAGTGCAATAACTTTGCTCCGCTTCATTAAAATAACCTTTTAATGTCAGAACAAGCCCTAATTTATAGTAATAATCGGGATTATTTTCATTTAATCTTATAGCGTATGAATAATTTTTCATTGCCTCATCATAATTTTTATTAATACAATTTATTTCCGCCGATAAATAAAATAATCTGTCATCTTCATTTCGCTTTAATAATTGAGTTATCAGTTTTTCACAATCTTCAAAACGTCCGTCATTAAACGCTGACAATGCTAATTTATACCCTGCGTCAATATTTCCGCTTTCTGTTTCAATTGCTTTTTTATAACACTCTTGAGAAAGCTCTTTATTTCCGTTTTCTCCGTATGCTATACCTGCAAAATACAATATATCTGCATTTTTCTCTTTATCCTCAATACGTTTAAATATTTTTATTATCTCATTGTAATCTTTTGTTTCAAGCAGGAGAGAAAATAACTCCTTTATTGTTTCATTTTTATTGTATTGATTTTCATACAGCTCAACAAATAAAGTTTTTGCTTTATTCTGATTTTTATTTTTTTTGAGCAATTTAGCATATTCAAACTTTGCTTTATTATTTTCGTTGTCTTTTGAAAGCACCTGTTCATACAATTCCAGCGAGCGCTCCGGCTTGCCAAGATAATTATATATCTGCGCCAGTTCAAAAAGTATTTCACTGCTTTCATTTTCTATCGCAAGCGCTTTATAAAAGAAATCCAGAGCTTCTTTATATGCTCCGTCATTTTTATATTTAAATGCTTGTTTTAAGTATTCCGTAATATTTTCCATAGTTTTAATTATATTTGAACAGTCGATTTATAACAACTGTTTTTTTAATATGATAAAATATCGGTATGGAAAAACAATTTAAAATATGCTCTAAATATAAACCGTCGGGTGATCAGCCTCAAGCAATAGATAAGTTAACAAACGGGCTTATTAAAGGTTATGATGCCCAGACTCTTTTAGGTATTACGGGGTCAGGAAAAACTTTTACAATTGCAAACGTAATCGAGAAAGTGCAAAGGCAGACTCTTGTCATAGCGCATAACAAAACTCTTGCAGCTCAGCTTTATAACGAATTTAAAGAACTCTTCCCCGATAACGCGGTAGAATATTTCATCAGCTATTATGACTACTATCAGCCTGAAGCATATATTCCAAGAAGCGATACATATATAGAAAAATCCGCCACTATAAACGATGAAATAGATAGATTAAGACACAACACCACAAGAAGTTTATATGAGAGAAATGATGTAATCGTAGTTGCTTCCGTAAGCTGTATTTACGGCTTAGGTTTGCCCGAACAATATCTTTCTTCGGCGCTTAAAATTGAAGTCGGCGACGAAATAGACAGAAACGCTTTTTTAAAAGAACTTGTTAAAATTCAATATAACAGAAACGATTTAGAACTTACCCGTTCAACATTCAGACCAAGAGGCGATATTATTGAGATTATGCCTGCTTATGAAAAAATGATTACAAGAATTTATTTGTTTGGCGATGAAGTTGAACGTATTGTCAGGATTAATCCCGTTTCAGGCGAAATTATTGAAGAACTCGATTCTACCGTTATATTTCCCGCAGTACACTATTTATCGGATGAAAACGACAAAGAACAAACAATTGCACTTATAAGACAGGAATTGCAAGAGCAAGTTAAAAAATTTGAATTTGAAAATAAATTAATTGAAGCTCAAAGGATTTATCAAAGAACTAATTACGATATTGAAATGATAAAAGAAATGGGTTATTGCAGCGGAATTGAGAATTACTCGCGCATTATTGAGCGCAGGCCCCCGGGAAGTGCCCCGTCTACTTTATTGGATTACTTTAATGATGATTTTCTGCTTGTAATAGATGAATCCCACGTATCAATTCCGCAGTTAAAAGCAATGTATAACGGTGATCAGGCAAGAAAAACCGTGCTTGTCGATTACGGATTCAGACTGCCGAGCGCTAAAGATAACAGACCGCTTAAAATTGAAGAATTTTGGTCAAAAGTCGGACAGAAAATTTTTGTTTCCGCAACCCCTGCCGATTTTGAACGTGAAGTATCATCTCAATTGGTTGAACAAATTATAAGACCCACAGGACTTGTCGACCCCGAAATTTTTGTCCGCCCCACATTAAATCAAGTTGATGACTTGATTAAAGAAATAAAAATTACGGCAGATAAAAAAGAACGCGTGCTTGTTACAACTTTAACTAAAAAAATGGCAGAGGATTTATGCGACTATTTACTGCAATTAGGAATAAAAGTAAGATATTTGCACAGTGAAATTACCTCCATTGAAAGGGTTGAAATATTGCGCGATTTACGTTTAGGCGTTTTTGATGTCTTAATAGGAGTCAATTTGCTTAGAGAGGGGCTTGATATACCTGAAGTTTCCCTTGTCGCAATTATGGACGCGGATAAAGAGGGATTTTTGCGTTCCGAAACAAGTTTAATTCAGACTATCGGCAGAGCCGCAAGAAATGTATGTTCCAGAGTTATTATGTATGCCGATAAAGTAACAGAAAGTATGGATAAAGCAATTAAGGAAACCCAAAGGCGCAGAAACATTCAGCTTGAATATAATAAAAAACATAATATTACGCCTCAAACCATTAAAAAACCGATAGAAAATAACCTGCTCCAGCTTGTTGCAAGTTATAGAAATATTGAAGATATTGTCGCGGAGGAAATGGTTGAAAATAATATTTCTCAAAAAGATTTACCTAAACTGCTTGATAAACTTGAAAAATCCATGAAAAAAGCCGCTTCAATTCTGGATTTTGAGCGCGCTGCCGAAATCAGAAATCAAATTAAAAAACTTAAAAATCTGCCGATTTAAATAAATTAAACTATACATATAATTAAAAAAATAAAAATCTGATAGCCTGTATTTCGTTTTGTTTTATTGCTTAACGACACAACATCAAGGCGGAGCGTCGCTTAGCGGAGCCTTAAGTGGAGTTTAGCAATATAAAAACAAATACCGAGCAGAAGATTTTCATTTTTTAATTAAATGTAAATAATATTTATTATAATTATGACTTTAAAGGCGGGATAACATCATCATACATATCCGAACAGTATGAATACAATGTAAGAAAAGAAAATACCGCCGAAATACTGTATAAAACATTTAAAGCTAAAACATCATTTAGCATTTCTGTTATTAATTTATAAAGTAAAAATATTAATAATCCTAATGAAAATATATACTGCAGTGCAAAGGATAAAATTTGAAGTGAAAAATTACCGCCGCCTTCTGCTAATATTCTTAGATTGAACGCGTCTGTTAATCTGCCGCGCACCGAATATAATACCCCCGGGATAAATACGAACGGAGAAAATAACATCACCGTACATATATATATTATTACCATTACAGGCCGCTCATATATTATGTTTTTTTGTATATAATCAATACAATAAAAAAATATCAAGTACATCGGAATGCTTATTAAAGACATACATACGGTTCTTATAAGAAATTCAGGAATGTCAAACAACGACGGAAGCACTGTTGCTTTATTATTAATAATCCGATGCATTAAAAAAGAAGCACAACCGAGATAAAATACAGATAAAAATATTATAACGGCTATCATATCCTCGGGTCTTATTTTCAATGTTATTAAAAAATAAACAGGTAAAGATAATATTACTAATTTTGGAAGCCACCATACATCACTTGTAATATTTTTCATAGCATTAAATATTGTTGTCATAAAATTTAACTCCTGCAATTATCTAAGAAGTCTTCACCTCTTAAGTTAGTAATAATTTCAACTACATCTGAGTCATCAAGCGTTTCTTTTTCCAATAATTCTTTTGCAATAGCATCAAGCAAATCACGATTTTCAGTTAAAAGTTTTTTAGCAATTTCATATCTGCTGTCTACTATTTTCTTTACTTCCCTATCTATATCAGCTGCAATTTCTTCGGAAAAATCTCTTGTAGTACCAAAATCTCTGCCCATAAAAACATGTTCTTGCGACTTACCATAAGTCATAGCACCGAGTTCTTCAGACATTCCCCATAAGGTAACCATCTTTTTAGCAATGCCCGTTACCCGTTCAATATCATTTGAAGCCCCTGTACCTATCTTATCAGGGCCGTAAACAATTTCTTCCGCAACCCTGCCGCCTAACATCATTGTTATCTGGTCAAGCAATTTTGATTTACTTACGTGAACTTTATTATCTTCAGGCTTTGTCCATGTTATACCAAGCGCATATCCGCGCGGTATTATCGTAACCTTATGAAGTTCATCACATTCTTTTAATAATTTTGCAAGCAAAGCATGCCCCACTTCATGGTATGAAGTTATTTCCTTATCTTCATCAGTCATAACGCGGCTTTTCTTTTCTATACCCGCTAAAACTCTGTCTATTGCGGAATCAATTTCTTCCATATTAATTTTAGTTTTATTTTTTCTTGCCGCAAGCAGCGCTGATTCATTTAAAAGACTCTGTAAATCAGCCCCTGTAAATCCCGGAGTACGTTTTGCAAGTACTTTTAAATCAACACTCTCATCCAAAGGTTTTCCTTTTGAATGAACTTTTAATATTTCTTCTCTGCCTTTTACATCAGGTAAACTTACCATTATTTGCCTGTCAAATCGCCCCGGACGCAATAATGCGTTATCCAAAATATCGGGTCTGTTTGTTGCAGCAAGTATTATTATATTTGTATTAGCATCAAACCCGTCCATTTCAACTAAAAGTTGGTTTAATGTCTGTTCACGTTCATCATGCCCGCCGCCTAAACCTGCACCTCTTTGTCTGCCGACTGCATCTATTTCATCTATAAATACTATACAGGGTTGATGTTTTTTTGCCTGTTCAAACAAATCTCTTACCCTTGAAGCACCAACACCTACAAACATTTCAACAAAGTCTGAACCGCTTATGGAGAAAAACGGAACTCCCGCTTCTCCTGCTACCGCTTTTGCCATTAATGTTTTACCTGTTCCGGGGGCTCCAACCAAAAGTACACCTTTTGGTATTTTTGCGCCCAGTTTGATATATTTCTCACCGTTTTTAAGAAAATCAACTATTTCTTCAAGCTCTTGTCTTTCTTCATCAATACCTGCCACATCTTTAAAAGTAACTTTTACTTTACTGTCCAGCATCATCTTTGCTTTACTTTTTCCGAACGATAATGCTTGAGAACCTCCGGTTTGTATCATTTTTGCCATTATAAATAAAAATGCAATTATCAATATTATCGGCAGTGATGAACCTATAATGCCCATAAATGATGTATTTTCATTTGTATTTTGTATTTTTACATTAACATTATTTTCCTCTAATGTGGGATATAGAGTATTGTCATTCATCGGAATATTTACTTTGTATACAAGCTGTGCCGTTTCCTTTTCTTTTCCGCCGACAGTTGTTTTTATTGAATTATCTATCGGATATGCGGTTAATGTGTCTTTACCCACGATTACTTTCTCAATTTCCGCTGAACGTACTTTTGATAAAAATTCCGTATATGATAAGTCTTTAGTAGATGTAGTAGGTCCGCCAAGCGTTAATGTTATAAAAACTAATACCAACAGCCCTATTACCAGCCATATTCCAAATGATTGATTTTTATTCATTTTATTTCCTTTTTTATTTTTTTTAATTATACCATTTTTTATAAGTTTTATTAAACCCTGCCATACTTATCTTCATATCTTATAATGTCATCTTCCGATATATATTCACCTTTTTGTACTTCCAATATTTTAAGTTCCCGTTGTTCATCATTGGCAAGTGCATGTTTGGATTTTATCGGGATATCTACACTTTGACCTTTATGCAGTTTTAACTCTTTTTCATCTGTTTTAACGGTTGCAATTCCCTCTAAGATTACCCAGTGTTCAGACCTGTAATTATGTGATTGCAATGACAATCTTTGCCCTGCGCTAACTGAGATTATTTTTGTCAACCAGCCTTCACCTATATTCAATATTGTATAATATCCCCAAGGCTTAATTACTGTTTTATGCGTTTCTAAAACTTTTCTGTTCCTTTTTTTTATTTCGGATAATAAATTATTCATTTCTTTTATACTTGATTTATCCGCGACTAATAGCGCGTCTTCCGTTTCTACTATTAATTTATTATCAACATCAGAAACACATACCAATTCCTTTGATGAATATACAAAAGAATTTTTGACATTTTCAACTAATACGTTTCCCTGTATTACATTCCCATTTTTATCTTTTTCTCCGCAGTCATACATAGCCTGCCAAGAACCACAATCTGACCAGTTCGTCTTTAATTCAACCATTACCAGATTTTTTACTTTTTCTATTATTGCATAATCTATTGAAACAGATTCGAGATTTTCATAATATTTATAGTTAATCCGTAATTTATCATCAAACATTTCCTTACTAAAATTTTTTATTAAATCGGGCATGTTTTTTTCTAATGCTTCTAATAATACCGAAACTTTTGCGGCATATATTCCGCAATTCCAATAATAATCACCAGATTTTGAATATTCTAATGCTTTTTCATAATCAGGTTTTTCTATAAATTTTTCTATCAGTTTTCCGCTTTTGAATTCTTTTCCTGTTTTTATATATCCGTAGCCGACCTCCGCATACTTTGGTTTAACCCCAAGCGCTATTATATTTCCCGTTGAAGCAAGTTTTACCATTTCTTCTATTGCTTCTTTTAGGATTTCTTTATTCTTAACGGTGAAATCAACGGGCAGTATTACAACCGTTTCATCACGTTTACTTTTTATATAAGTAAGTGCCGACGCTATTGCCGCAGCAGTATTCTTCTGCATCGGTTCTGATATTATCCGCAAATTTTTATCTGTTTTGCTTAATTGAATTTTACTTTCCTGTATTGTTTTTACGTTAGATACGGTTATTATGTTTTTTGCCGCAGTTATTTCTAATGCCATTTCAGATACGTTTTGCAGTATTGATTTTTCCTTATAAACCTTTAACAATGATTTTGGATTTATCTCGCGCGATATCGGCCATAATCTTTTACCTAATCCACCTGCTAATATTATAATTTTCATCTTTTTTCCCTTTTATTATTTATACTATCATATACTTGTTTTTTCTCAAATTGAAAAGATATGTAAAGAAAAATTACTTTTTTGGAACTTTTTACATAAAACAATTATATAATATTCTTAACAAGTTAGTCTTTTAGTAAAAAAGGGGATTTTTATGGGTTTATCAGTTGTTGAAAATATTGAAGATAAAGAGTTTTCACCAAAAGAAATCAGAGAATTGCTGGGCATTGATAATGTTAAAATTCAGGAGCTTTGTAAATTAGCCGATATTAAACTCAAAAGAAATGACAGAGGGCTTACTTATTTTACTAAAGACGACGCAGATTTACTTTCTAAATTTTCTTCTCAAACATCTTTAACAGCTTCAAACCCTATTATGAAAACATCTCATCATTATGCTAATTCTTCCGTTTCTAAGTTAATGGAATCATTAAAAGATGTTGAAAAATCAGTTATTGATAAAATCACTTCTATTTTAGACGAAAAACTTGACGGTATGGATGATGTTGTTATGGAACTCATTAGAGTTAAAACCGAAAATGAAACTTTAAAATTTAAAATTAATGAATTAAATAAAGAAAGTTATAAACTTAAAAAAGAACTTAATTCTTTTAAAAAGGTTCCATTCGGATTTTATGCTAAAACTTCAGCCGGTGAAAATTGTTTTTAATTAAATTTTACTTCTTTTATAGTGTTATCATCATTCCAATATACTTTTAAATTACAGGAAAGTTTGTGATAGTTTGCTTGGTTTATTGTTGCACACTTTATCGCATCTTCAAATTTTAAAATACCTTTATTTATAATATTTTTTACAATATCGCATAAAAGCATGGCGCTGCCTGCAATAGTTGAGTCTTTATTTACCAGTAGGTTATCTTTTTTATATATTGTTTGACCCGCAAAAATCATTTCGTTTTTTATGCTATGTGCAAGCGGAAGCGAATCACTTACCAATAGTATTTTGTGTATTCCTTTTTGTTTTATTGTTAATTTTATTACATCATCACTTACGTGGATTGAGTCTGCAATTAATTCAACATAAATTTCATCGTTTGTTAAAGCTGAAACAACGCTTGAAGCGCCTCTGTGAGTAAAAGTACCCATAGCATTATATAAATGAGTTACTTGATTTATATCGCTTAAATCAACGCCCACTGAATGTCCGAGTGAAATTTTGACTCCGTTCTTTTTCAAATAAGAAATAAATTCGCCGTTTTTATCAAGTTCAGGTGCTGTTGTTATTATCTTAATAAGTTCATCTTCCACTTGTTTATATATATTAACATCTAAGGGCTGAATATACTTTTTTTCGTGTATACCGCTTTTTTCGGGATTTATAAAAGGACCTTCCAAATGAATGCCTGCAATTTTAGCGGTATTTTGTTTTTGTCTTGATTGTACTTCTTTTATTATTTCCGTTTGCTTTTTAATTTTTTCAATACTGTCAGTCATAAGAGTCGGGAAAAACCAATCAACTCCGCATTCATAAGCAAGTTTCTCCGCGCATTCTTCAAGTTCCGATGCACTGCACTGCATAAAATCACACCCGAATGCACCATGTATATGTTGTTCTATAATTCCGTTTGTTTCTCTCATTACTGCCTCAATGATTTTATTGCCGAACTGATATTATCGCTTTTAAATATGTAATTACCTGCAACAAGCGCATTTACGCCATAATCTGTACAAATTTTTGCAGTTTCTTTATTTATACCGCCGTCAACTTCTATTATAAGATTTTCGGGGGCTGAGTTTTTTATTTCCTTAATTTTTTGAGCGCACTCATCCATAAATTTTTGACCGCCAAACCCCGGTTCAACAGTCATTACAAGTATTAAATCCGCATTAGGTATTAAATTTTTTATTTCATTTACTTGTGTTTTAGGTTTTATTGATACTCCCGCTTTTTTACCTAAACTTTTTATTTTATTAATTAATTCTAATGATTTTTCTTTTGCCGCTTCATAATGAAAGGTTATTATATCTGCCCCCGAAAGTGCAAAATCCTGTATATATTTTTCGGGATTATCTATCATCAAATGAACATCAAGCGTTATATTACATACGCGTCTTATAGCTTTTACCACAGGCGCTCCGATTGTAAGATTAGGCACAAAATGACCATCCATTACATCTATATGAACCCAATCAGCGCCGCAATTTTCAAGACGTTTAATTTCACGCTCCAAATTTGCGAAATCACTTGATAGTATTGAAGGTGCTATTATGGTTTTATTCATTTTCCTCCTTATCTATCAACTTAAGTTTTATTAGAGCCTCTTTTGCGGCTTGTTTTTCCGCTTCTTTTTTTGTTCTACCCTGTCCTTGTCCTAAAATCTCACCTTTGTAGCTGACTGTTACTTCAAATTCTCTTTTATGCGCTTTGCCTGTTTCCCCCGTTAAATTATATTCGGGCAAATCTTTATTTTGACTTTGCGTATATTGCTGTAAAAGTTCTTTATAATTGTAATGCTCAATTGTTTCTTCATCAAACCCTATTGGAATATCATTATATAATTCATAAATAAATTCTTTTACACTGTCAGCACCGTTGCTTTTATATATTGCGCCAAGCATAGCCTCCATTGCACAAGCTTTTATTGACTCTTTTTTGCGTCCGCCGTCTTTTTCTTCGTGTTTTCCCAGTTTTATATATTTATCTATACCCGTTTTTATTGCTAATCCTGCCAAAAAATTATCACTTACCAGTCTGCTTCTTATTTTAGTAAGTTTTCCCTCATCATAGTACGGATATTTATCGTATAACAATTCACTTACATATAATCTTAAAACAGAATCGCCAAGGAACTCAAGCCTTTCATAGTCATTTCCGTTTTCATTTCCGGCTTCAAAATTAAATGAAGAATGCGTTAACGCCTCATCCGCTATCTCTAAATCAAGATATTTTAAGCCTAAAATATCTGCCAAATCTTTTAATTCTTTTATTCTAGCTGCAGATAACATTTAATACTTTCTTCACTAAATCCGCTAACATATTAAAATTTATACCCGTCAAGATAAAATACTTAATGTAATAATAAGCAACGGGAACTGAGAATAAATAACTGTCGGCTCTGTCTAAGAAGCCGCCATGCCCCGGAAGCGAACTGCCCGAATCCTTAACTCCGGCATCTCTTTTTATTAAAGACTCCGATAAATCACCAAGCTGTGCCATTACCGTTATTATTATACTTAATACTATTGAATGATAAAGTGATATTCCTATTAACAGACCTATTATTATCCCTGTTATAACCGCAAAAATTCCGCCCGCTATTGCACCTTCTACCGTTTTTTTAGGGCTGATTACGGGAGATAATTTATGCTTTCCGAACCTTATTCCAAAAAAGTATGCGGCAATATCCGTTACCAGTATGACAAAAAATATAAACAACAGGAAATAAAGCCCCTGTTTAAAACTTATACCTAATAAATTTACCTCGGGACCTAATTGCCTTACTAAAAATACATGACAAGGCATCCATGCAATAAGAAATCCCAATATTGTTGTTGCTACATTCGCAATATACGGCTGGCGTCCCCTGAATAAAACGGCTAAAAAAGAACCTATTGTTCCGCACAAAAGAACTAACGGGATTAAATTATCATACC
>CANPWQ010000036.1 GCA_947584965.1 Candidatus Gastranaerophilales bacterium
CATACGCACGCATATATTTACGTATGCGCACGCATATATTTACGTAATGCGCACGCATATATTTACGTAATGCGCACGCATATATTTACGTATGCGCACGCATATATTTACGTAATGCGCACGTATATACATACGTAATGCGCACGCATTTTTTTTGGCATTCATATTTTATGCGTTTGTATTTTTATTTTTTATTGCATAAACAAGAAATATGATTAATGTTATAAAATCAATCATCATCCAAACATCTTGCTCTAATTCGATTTTAACAATCGGATTAAAAAGGATAGTAATTGCGGCAAAAATTAACAACCAAAAACTATGAACATTCTTGTTATAAATATTAACGAAAGTCCAAGCAGAGAAGCAAGTAATCAACCACCTTAAAATTTCGTAATGTGCATAGGCATTTTCGGATAAAATAAAAGTCACAAAAAAAAGATAAAAAAATGAGATATAACCTAAAATATGATAATTTTTATGAGGCAAAATTTTAAGCACAGAGAAGATTTTACAAAGTAAAAAATAAATAATCCATAACAAACAAAAAATAATTAAACCTAAAACCAAAGAACCAACAATAATTTGAAGCGGAAAACCAATAATATTTATCCAAACTTCCTCAGACCAATCATTGTAATAAGAGCAAATAGCGAAAGTAGAAACAAAACCAAGAACGCAGCTCAAGCAACTAATTATTTCTTCGATATTAAATTTTTTATTTCTTTTCTTACTATTTTTGCATTTCGGTTTAATACAAGATTTTTCAAGATCTGCATTATTATCTTTATTTTTAACAAAGAAATCTTTACCAAAAAGTGCTTGAATAATTTTTTTAATCAAAAAACCAATAAGAGAAACGATAAGCAAGAATGCACCAAGCATAACAATACTTAAAAATTCAGCAACAAACTTCTCCATTTAATATTCCTTTTCAAACTTTAACCTTTTTTAATATAGAAAGGAGAAATTTTATGACAGAAAAAGAGCTCACACAAATATTGTATGCTTTAGCAGTAGTTTTTGGTATAGTATACGGGAAAAAACTATTCAGAAAACTGGTACAGCATATCATTTTATAAGTCCCTCTTCCCTTAAAATTTTTCTAACCTCAAGAGCAAGTTCATTATGTACTTGTTCAAACTGCGGTGCGTTAAACATATTGCCTTTACCTGCAACAAGCCAATTTAGATTTAAATTATATTTAGAAATAAGTTTTTCTAAAAAATCAATCGGGGGTTTTCTATCCTCACGTTCATAACTTGAATATGCTCTATAAGATATACCTATTTGTGTAGATATATCTTCTTGGGATAATTGAAGTTTTTTTCTTGCTATTTGAAGTCGTTGTCCAAACATAATCTGCTCTATTTATATGAAGTTTTGTAAATATATACAATTTGTGTTGATTATTTTTCCAAATTGTGTATAATACATTATGTGAGTTAAATTAAATTAAATTAAATTAAATTACTTTAAATTAACTATAACATAAAAAACGAAAATAAGGCATTTTTTGCTTATATTGTCGTGCAATTTTTGTATGTAAAAAAAGGGAGAAAACAAGGGAATGATACAGGAAATGATACAGGAAGCAAACAGGAAAGATTATATGTCTACGGGATTATCAAAAAACGAAGCGAACATTATACGTCTATATTCTCGTGATTTATTTAGGTCGGTATCAGAAACGATAAGAATAATAATTATCGACTATATAAAAAAGAATAAATTAGAACAAAAATATTCAATTTGTATTGATGAATAGGAAAAAGCGGAATGAGAAAAAAAAATCAAAAGTCTGCGTATCAAAATAAAAGTTCATCACTTACATTTTTACAGCAGTCAAAAAGAGGGATATTAAATTTTTTACGCATATTTCCATTATTTAATTCTTACGAGAACGAACAAATGACGGAAGAATTTGAAAGAAGAATTATTGAGATAAAAGAAGTAAATTCGCGAATTGTATACGACACATATTATCTGCCGAAAGCGATATCAGCGATATTTAAAGAAGACAATTATCTGCCAACACCAAGGCAAGCGAAACCGAGAGCGACGGCAATGATGTTCTCCGACATGGCGAACGGTGTAATTGATGAATTTTATAGGTTTGTTTAGAAATGAAAGAAGACAAATTAAAGCAATTATATTTTTCTCACGATATTTTTTCGGACAAGGACGAAAAAATAATAAAAATGTTTTATTTTTTCAGAAAAAATATTGATGAATTTTCAATTGATTTTATAAAGACTAATTTTTTTCATGCGAGCTTCGGTTTATTCTGGGAGATTGTACAATATATGCACCTAAACAAATTAACGGTGAATGAAATACCGATGTTAGCGGATGAATTAAGAGCGGATGAAAAATTTGTCCGATTAATCATAGAGAAATTTAATTTATTCAAGATAGAAGATAGCGGTGAAATAGTATCAGAGCGGGTTTTAAAAAATTTAAACAAACTGACCGAAACGTCGGAGAAGAATAAAACAGCATCAGAAGTACGCTGGTTATTATCGGCATTTAATAAATCTTATTTAGAATTTTTTGGCGAAGAACCGATATTATCGAAAGAAGAAATAGAGGCGTTAAAACAATACAATAAAAAAATTCCAGACTTAAAAGAGAAGCTGCGCGATATAATATTTACTTTAAAAAATTTAAAATTTGAAACGGACATAAATTTTGTACCGTGTGCAAATTGGCTGTTAAAGGACAATCATCTTGCAAGACTGTTAAACGGGGAGTTCGGGAAATTAAAGCACAAGGCGACAAAAAAAGAGATAAAAGAAGAACAAAGAAAAGAAGCGCAAGAGCAAGCGCAAAACCAGGCGCCGACAGAAATTGAAATAAAGATATCAAAAATTCAAACGCGAGAAGAAGCAATTAAGTTTTTAAAAGAATATTATTCCAAAGAAGAATTAAATTATTTTGGAGGAAAAGCGCATATATTTCCGCCGTTTCGGACGATTTTAAATAAATTCAACATAAAAGATAAAGAAATTATCGACTTATGTAAGAAAGAGGGAATATGAAGCGCAGAAGAAGTCATTACCAAAGGAAAAAGGAGTACCCTGTATTGCAAGGACATCTCGTAGACGACAGCAAGACCGAAATTTGTTCAACAGACCGCTACAAAACAAGTTTTGAGATTATTGAAGTTGAAACAAAGAAACAAATTCAATGTGTACATTGGGGTTTTTTAAAAACAATCTCGAAAGGGCAGCTTGTAGCGATTGAGGGTACGAAGAAAAATGATTGTTTTATATGTTTCAGATTACACAAAATTCAAATACCGTACACATTTGGCTAAAAAGGAGAAAAAGGAGAAAAAGGAGAAAAAGGAAAAACGGGAAAAATGAAACCTGCAGAAGAATTTAAAACGAAAAGAGAGTTTAATAATAAATTTCCGACAAAAATGTATAAATGTACGAAGTGCGGACAGTTACTGACAAACCCGTATTATTGCCCATACTGTAAAACGCAATCCAATAATTTCATATATGAAAGTTACAGATACAAGATTATAGAAACCGGGGAAGCGGAAATAATTTTTCCCCCGATTGAGCGAAATTTTTGCGGAGGCTGGAGGCGAGGCGGATGACGCCTCGACGGAACGCCGTTTAACGCAAAAATTTCAAGACAGCGGATTTCCGTAGAACGAAGCGAAGCGAGTTTGATAAAGAGAGGGCAAGCGAAACGGCAAGCGTCAGCGAAGTTGAGCACTTGCCCGCGAGAGAGGAAATTCAAGACAGCGAAATTTTTGCGGAGGCAGAAGTAAAAAATGAAGAAAAAGCAAATAAATCATAAATAAGAAAGAGAGGTAAAAGCAAATGGCGGAAGAGAAACTTGATTTTATGCAAATGTTATCGGTAATGAGAGTAATTGACGACGATGACAAAGTAAAAGCATTTAAAGACTGCATACAGCAGCAATTTGAAGCAGTATCGCGGAAAGTAACCGAATATAAAAGGGACGGTTCGTTAACAATAACAATGCAATTTAAGTGTGACAAAAAGAACAAAAACACAGTAAACGTATTTGCGGAAGTAACGAAGAAGATACCAAAAGGCTCACAATGCAACGCATTTTATTCGGACCAACGAACGGGGGGATTATATTATGATGATCCGAACCAATTAAAAATAATAAATGTGACGAAATTGCAGGGAAAAGAAGCAGCAGGACAAAACGAACAATAAGAGAGGAAAACTAAAATGACAGAAGAAAACAAGACAGATTTAACATCAGAATTAATAAAGGCAGTAAAAAATCAAAAAAGACCCGAGATTATAAAAGCGCCGATATATGGTTTATATTCAAGTGAGGAGCGGACTTTTGTATATTCTGATGATGATAAAAGATATGAAACATGTAAAATGCAGCCGTCAAACAAAAAAGTGAGGAGTGTAAAAGCATTTGCATTATCCATAGCAGAAGAATTAAAAAGACGGCAAAATGAAACAGGTTCAAAAGCAACCGTAAACATAAATTTAAGCGGAGGTATATTTATACCCGATGATAATTTCGGACAGTATTTAATAGAATTTCACCGATTAAACTCGCAGCAATGGAATTTAATAAAAGACTATATAAACAGAACCGTAGACCATACGACATTTTTACTTTTACTTTCGGGATTAAAACCGAGCATAGAAAATGCAGGATACGACTTTCAAAAATTCTTTTCGCAATTTGCGGTATTAAGAGTATCGGGGAATAAGCAAATAACATCCAATCCGATAATGATAGAAAACGAGCAAACAAAGTCATATAAATATTCATACAGACTTGAAAGCGGAGAAGACGGAGAAGAAAAAATACCGGCAGGATTTGAGATAAAAGTTCCGTTTGCGAAAGCGGGTGATTATGAATATATAATACCGATAGATTTATTATATGCAAGAAATGAAGATGATGAATTAACAATCACTATTCTATGCCCGACATTTGAAAAAATCGAAGAAGACGCAATTATTGATGAAGCGCAATATATAAAAAACGAAACAGAGAAATATTCCGAATTATTAATTTTATCAGATTTTTAATTTGATACTTATGTTAAGGCAAAGAGGGGGATAATTTCTCTTGGATATAATGTTATCCCCCATTTTTTTAAAAAGAAAATAATTCCGAGGAAAACATGGTAAGGGTAAAAGATGAAAACGAAACAAACGCAAATCACAACTATTGTTTAATGCAATGGAAAAATTTTACGACACTGACGGAACAAGAGCAAAGGAATTTACGGGAAATAATAGCAGCAAAAACACAAAACGAAAAAAACGGAATAAACGAAATATATCCGAAAAAGCGAAACAGAATTTATAAAGGGAAAAAGTGTTTTTGTCGTGAAACAAAAACGATATACAGCACACAAACAGACTGCGCTCACGCATTAAACGTAACAATATATGCAATCAATAAAGCAATAAAAAGGAATACGGCAGTAAAAGGCAAATATCACATAGCGGAATTATAAAAGAGTAAAACATGACAAACGAACATATAAGAACATCAAAAGGAAACAATGACGAATGCTATACATACAGATATGCGGTTGAACCGCTGCTTGAATTTCTTGATTTATTTTTAATTAAGAAATTTGCTCCTGTGGAGTTTGCAAAGCAAACTCTTACGCCGCCGTCGTCAAGTTTCGCAACCTGTTTGTCTTGCTCAACGCAAGCCAAAACCGTTGCTGCACTCCGACAAAAGCTAACAATATGGTGTCCTTTTGATACTGAAGAATCGGAGTTTGTAAAAGTATTCAAAGAAAACGGTTATAAAACAGTTAATTCGCATATTGATTTTAATCAAGATTTTTATAATTATCAACCGTCAGAATTTGATTTAATCATTTCAAACCCGCCATTCACGCACAAAACAGAAATGTTTAAAAGGCTATTAAGTTTAAACAAACCTTTTGCCATACTTATGACGATATTATATTTAAACGATAATCCGCCATACAAGCTGTTTAAAGACACAGAGTTGCAATTATTGATGTTTAAAGAGCGAATGAGCTTTAAAAATCAGCCAAAAGATAAAATGATAAATTTCAAATCAGCATATTTCTGCAAAGATTTTTTACCGAAGCAAATCGTATGGCGAGATTTTTCAAACCGTAACCAATTAAATTTATTTGAAAAGGAGCAGGAATGAGAAACTTAAGATATGACGAATTTATGTTAATTAAAGACATAAAAGAAAAATTAAAATCGGAAGATAATTACAGAATAAAAATAGCGTGCATAGAGAGTTATTTTGATGTTTACGAAAAAATGTTAGAAGAGAAAAGAAATGAAGTAAAAAATGAGCGATAAACAAATTTATGAGCTAATAAATATGAGTGATACAATAACCTTTTATGCTTTAGACGAAGATTATGCAAGAGCGGTTACACTTCTTTTGGGAGAGGGTAAATGCGGATGCAGAACAAAAGACGGAAGAAGTTTAGAATATTGTTTTACGGCTTTTCATGGCGAAGCACCGCAAGAAATTTACGACAAAATAGAGAGAATGCTCAAAGAAAAAGACACTAACTTAATTGAAGCATTAAATAGTGTTGCCGTTTGCAATTTCGCTGAAAGAGAAATATTTGATGAATATACAGAGAATGCCACAAATGAAGCAAAGTGGCTAAAGTGGGATGATGCGCACAGAACATCATTAAATAATTTTGGTAAATATGCAAGGAAACTTGCAAAAAATATCTTTAACAATGGACAGAAAGCGAGTTGAGGAATGGTTAAATCAATTAATAAACCAGTAGAATGCACTAATTGCATTCACTCAAAAATGAACGGTTTTGAGCTTATTTGCACAGAATTTCAATTTGTTATCGCGGATAACGAACCATTATGCAGTGCTTTTGAACCGAAAGAAAGCGAGTGTGAAGTTGATGAATATTCAAGAATCAGCACATTGACTGAAAGAGAATTAAATATTTGTAGCTTACTAACAAAAGGTTTTATCAGTTATGAACAACTTGCCGATAAATTATGTGTGACGATTTCTACCATGAAAACTCATATTAACAATATCAACCAAAAATTACAAGTACATTCAATAAAAGAATTAATTTATTATTTGATAAAAAAAGATAGTAATTATTATACGCACATCAACAAAAAATTAGAAGAAAAAATAAAAGAATTAGAAGAAATAAAAAAACAAAATATATACATAAAAAGCAAATATAGAGATATAAAAGAAGAACTTGAAACGCAAAAGCAGACGAACAAAGACTGCGAAGCTGAATATCGCAGAGTTGTAACTCAATATAACGCAGTTGTTGAACAAAATAGACAATTACAAGCAGAATTAAGCGAAATAAAAAATGATATTGAAGCTCGCACTATTTGCGTAACTTGCGACAGGGAAAACGAGAACGATAAATTAAGAGTGGAATGCGAACAGTTAAAAGAGAGAGCAACAATAGCAGAAGATAATTTTGCGAAAGAAATACAAGCAAGATTATATCATCAAACCGAATGGCAAAAATTTTCAAAATGTTTAGATGAAGTAAAAGAATTTTTAATTGAAATATACGGAACAAGCGAAAATGACACTTATATATCACAGTCATACAAATTAATAACAAAGATAAACGAGGCTCAAAATGGATAGATTTAAGTTTAGGTATGTTTATAACAATGAAATTTATAATGTTTCGGCAATAGATTTTTCCAATCAAACAGCGAACTTAGTGCGATTGGATAACAAAGAAGAATTATTTATAAAAATTGATATTGAAAAGCTAATCCAGTACACGGGGCTTAAAGACCGAAACGGCAAGCTGATTTATGAGGGGGATATAGTAAGGCTTGATGATGAATTGAACTGTATTGCACAATTTCATAAAGAATATGATATAGAATATGGGAGATTAGAATTTATTTTGATTGGCGGACATCCCAAATGTCCTACAATTTATATACCGACAGTTGCACACGAAAGTGAAATCATAGGCAACGTTTACACCACACCTGAACTATTGGAGGGGAAAGAATGAGATTTATTTATATTATGTTATTAATATTTACTTTATATAAAAATCCCGATTCATTTAATGATGTAGTATCTTTTTGTATTGTAATGTTTTTATTTGACATTTCTTGCGAGGTTCATAATATCAAATATTTATTAAAAAAGGATAAGGAACAATGCTAACCTTCAACGTAAAAAAAGAGTGGTTTGACAAAATCAAATCGGGCGAAAAAACTCACGAATACAGAGAAGTGAAACCATACTGGACAAAAAGACTGATGAAAAGTTTGTATTCCTATTGGATAGACAATGAAGCCTATTTTATAGCGATGTGCAACGGAATGAGTCCGTATTATAAGCCTATAAATAAAAAAATTGTTTTTTGCAAAGGCTATCCAAAAAAGAATGACAAAGAAAATAGACTAATTGCAATATTTAAAGAAATAAAAATAATCAACGGCAAAGAAACAGACTTAAAAATCAATAAACCAGTTTATGATATTGAATTTCAACTTATAGAGGGTGAATCGTGTCGGATATAATCTTAATAAAAGGAAAAGTTTATAAAAACATTTTAAAATCACGGCATATAGTTGATATTAATGAAATGAGGTATGGAGAATGAAAACATATATGCTTCATAAACCTACCGATAAACTTAAATTAATTTTATTACCGCCAAAAGAACACGAAGAAATAACAGAAGAAAAAATTAAAAATTTTTATAAAAATTTAGCAAATATTTTAATTGAAGAAAATTAAAATTCATTTTTTATGCTAAAATTTTTTTATGAAATCAGCAGTAGCGTACGCAAGAGTATCATCTAAAAAACAAGAAGATACAGGTTTTTCAATACCAGCACAAATAGAGCTTTTTAAACAGTACGAAGAAAAAGCCAATATTAAAATTGTCAAATTTTTTGTTGAAAATAAAACAGGCGGTAAAGTCGGAAGAAAAGTTTATAATGAAATGCTTGCTTATATTAAGCAGAATAATATAAAAGATGTTCTTGTTGAGAAAACAGACCGTATATACAGAAACTTTAAAGATTATGTTGTCCTTGATGATTTAACACAAAACTTTGATTTAATAATACACCTTGTAAAAGAAAGAGTAATTTTGAGTAAAAATTCAACAAGCCATGAGAAACTTGTCCATGGTTTTAAAGTTTTGCTTGCAAAGAATTATCTTGATAACTTGAGAGAAGAAGTCATGAAAGGGAGAGAGGAAAAGATACGAGAAGGGGGTTATCCTCATAAAGCTCCTGTTGGCTATTATAATGACACAAATAAAGAAACAAAGAAAAAAGAAATTTATGTTGATGAAGAAAAATCTGTTTTTATAAAGAAGTTATTTGAATTATATGCTTCGGGAGCATATTCTATTGAAGAATTAAGAATGAAATTATACAACGAAGGTTTTAATCACAAAGGCAAACCATATTCAAAGCCAAGATTGTTGTTTGTTTTAAAAGATGTTTTCTATATCGGAAAGATGAAAATAAAAGGAATAGTATATGACGGGAAGCATACTCCAATCATTGATATAGAAACCTTTAACAGAGTTCAAAGCATGTTTAATCAGAGCAAAGCCAGAAGTCATGATGTTGAATTTGCATATACAGGTTTAATAACATGTGGTCATTGCGGCTGCCAATTAACAGCAGAACTTAAGAAAGGAAAATATATATACTATCATTGCACCGGTAAGCGAGGGGGAAATTGTAAGAGTGATTTAATAAGAGAAGAAAAACTGGATGAAGTATTTTTAGAATTAATTGATAAACTTCCAAATCCGGAAGACGGATTATTTGAGGAAATAAAAAAAGCGGTAAAAGAAATCCGAATGGTGAAATCCGATTATGAACAAACAAGTCAAGAGGAGATACAAAAACAAATCGCAAGACTTCAAACAAGAATTGACAATCTATATACCGATAAACTTGATGGAAATATTACACAAGAATTTTGGAAAGAAAAACATAATCAATGGCATGACGAAAAAGACAGATTAATAGAAAAATTAAAAACAATTAACAACGCTTCAAGAAATTTTGATGAAGGTTCGAACTTATTGGAAAACTTCTGCAAATTCGCTCGTAGTGAGTTTTTAAAGGCAAATGGCAAAAAGAAACGTGCGATTTTAAAAATGTTAGGTTCGAACTTCACCTACAAAGACAAAAAAGTAAGCGTAGAGCTTACTTCCGTGTTCAATTATTTAATAAATAATGATTTTGTTAAGTATGGAGCGAGAGACGAGGCTCGAACTCGCGACATCTTCCTTGGCAAGGAAGCATTCTACCACTGAATTACTCTCGCACTTTTATGTGTTTTATTATACATGTTCAATTTTTTATTTCAAGTATTTATCTATTAGTTATTATAATAAGTTTATTCTCTACCCGTCAGAATATCAAAGAAACTTCTATATCTTACCGTTGTTACACTGCCGTCAGACTCTCTTACCACTTGCTCCTGTTTTGCTTTTGAATAAGAATCCGAAAAATAATTTGCTATTGCACTAAACCAACCTGCCTGATATCCATACCAAGCAACTGCCGCTAAAATCAAAATACCTATTATTTGTCTCATAAATTTATCCTCTTTTTTATTAAGATAAATTATTTTTCACTTTTAGTCAAATTTTCCTGTTTTATTAAAAACGGTTTTACAAAATTAAATGTTCCGTATATTGATGCAAGAGTGCCTACTATTAATAATCCTGTTTTCAATTTTGCATTTTTCATCATTGCGGCTATTGCATTTATTGCAGTTCCCGTAGTAAAACACAAATACCCTTTAAATATAGCTCTTGGAACTGTTACCATATCATTTATATCGCGTTTATTCACTACCTTTTTGCTGAATATATCCAAAATATCGGGTTTATATTCAGATTTTTTTGCAACCTCGCTCTTGTGACACTCACAATTACAGTTTAAACTGCTGCAGGGACTTTCTTTTTTTACTAAGCTCTCATAATTAGTTAAAATATTCATTGTTTTCTCTTTCTCATCCATATAAAATATAAACATAAATTATTTTGTTATTCAGGTGAAATTTTGAACATTATTAATGAAGAATTAAATAAATTAAATAATACTTTATCTGAAGCACTTTCCGCCGATAAAAATAAAATCAGCTCGGATATTTCGGAATTTATTTTTACCAACGCCAAAAGACTGCGCCCTAAACTGATATTTTTATATACTAAAGCTCTGAATTTAAATATTGATGATGATATTATTAATCTTGCATGCGCTTCTGAGCTTATTCATACTTCAACATTAATTCATGATGATATTATTGATAATTCCGATAAAAGGCGCGGATTAATTACTCTTAATCGCAAATTAGGGAACAATTTGAGCGTTTTAGCAGGTGATTTCATCTTATCACTTGCTATGCAATATTTAACGAAATGCAATTCTTTAGAAGTTATTAATACATTTGCAAAAGCATTAAAAGTTATGTGTGAAAGCGAAATAAATCAACATTTTGAGCATAATATTATTCCCGATTTTAATGAATATATCTTAAAATCAGAGAACAAAACCGCAAAACTTTTTGAAGCCTCGCTTGCTTCTCTATGCGAACTAAAAAACATTGAATATGAAAATCAAACATGTAATTTCGCAAAAAATTTCGGAATTGCATTTCAAATAAAAGATGATTATATAAATATATACTCCGAAAACAAGGATAAACCGAAATATTCGGATATTTTTAACGGAATTTATACGGCACCTGTTTTACTTTTAAATAAGAAAACCGAAGTTGCTTCACTATCTGCTAATGAGATTATTGAACAAACCAACAACGACGAAATTAAAAATAAAACCATAGATTTAATAAAAAATTATGCAAAAAAGGCTATTGCCTCATTGGAATTTATAAAGGATAATCAATATAAACAAGAGTTAATAAAAATAACGGAAAATTTATACAAGGCGGTTTAAATGAACAAAGGTTTTATAAAAGAGACGATTGACACTGTTGTATTTGTAATAATAGCACTTATAATAATAAGATTTTTTATTTGTGAAGTACGCTGGATACCGTCAGCTTCAATGAAACCAACGCTTATAGAGGGCGATAGAGTCTTTATAGAAAGATTTTCAAGATTTTACACCTCACCAAACCGCGGGGATATAATGGTATTTTATCCGCCCGAAACACGGTTAAAAGCAAATCCCTTTGCTGTACTTGCACGCCTTACGGGGTTATTTTGCAAGGATACCGCTTTTATAAAAAGAGTTATAGCGCTTCCCGGAGAAAAATTTGAAGTAAGACATAACCAAGACGGTTCAACCGATATATTAATTAACGATAAACCTTTAAACGAACCTTATATTATGGATAAATACGAATATCCGATTTGTGATGAAAGAATGTTCTGCGGTCCGATGACACTTGGCGAAGATGAGTATTTTATGATGGGTGATAACAGAGGTCATTCTTCAGATTCCAGATATTGGGGTGTTTTAAAGAAAAACAGATTTATCGGCAGAGCCAAGGTTCTTTTCTGGCCGTTTACAAGAATTAAATACTTTGAAAAAAAGGAATATTAATAATTTTCTTTTAAAAATTGAAGCAAAAGTTCAAGTGCCTTTTGCGCAAATTCGTATTTCATAAGCCGTCTTGGCAGTTTTGGCGGTGCTTTATAGCTGATTGCGATTTTTTTATTTTTATTTGCAGCTCCGATACAAACAAGTCCGACGGGTTTATTTTCCGTTGCTCCGGTAGGACCTGCAATCCCTGTTGTTGAAACAGCAACATCACAATTATATCTTTCTATTAATCCGCTCGCCATTTCAAGTGCAACTTCTTCACTGACGACTCCGTATTTCGCAATTGTTTCAGGGTTTACGCCCAACAAATTTACCTTAGCTTCATTTGCATAGGTAACAAAATTTTGATTAATATAAGCACTTGAACCCGAAATATCAGTTAAAAGCGAGCTTAAAAGTCCGCCCGTACAAGACTCCGCACACGATACCGAAAGATTTTTATCCGCAAGTATCCGTCCGATTTGCTTTTCTTTTGATTGATTTAATATATTAACTAAAGTTTTTAAAATCATATTAATATACCGGCATATCAATCGGCTTTAATGTTTGAACCTGTATTGTTTCACCTTGATTTAAACTGAAATCTTTACCTTTTTTAAATACATCCGCAACAGCGTCGCCAACAAAATAAACACCCGCAACAGGCGCGCTGACTATTGCCGTTATAGGCGCAAAAACATATTTAGCAGCACCGTTTCCAATGTCCTCACCTTTTTCCCATGCCCACTTTGTCGGATTGGTTACTATTTTTTTTGTAGTTTCGGAGGTTTGATTTAATGCCGTTGCATAATTAGTATTTGAGCTCAATGCCCCATCATAAGTTACATTCTTATTATTGCAAATTCCGGCATGAAATCTTACTTGTTTTCCAGTTGAACTTACAATATGGTCAAAATACATACGAACCATACCGCCTTTATAAAGTCTTTTCGGAGCCTGCACTTCTTCTATTGAACCTCTTACTACCGTTCCTTGAGGAATAACAACGGAATTATCAACAATTACATTATCAACTACCATTAAATCAAATCTGTCACCGAGTTCATCGTTTGATGAATTTACGGGGTCTAATAATTTTAAAGTAATAACAGTACCCACGGGGACTCTTTTTGTTTTGATATTTGCATTTATTTGTTTGCTTACCTCACCAAAACTTACACAAGAACAAAAACACATAAATAAAATTAATAATATAAATTTTTTCATAATTTCTCCCCTAATCAATATCTGTTATAGATATTTTACCAAATTTTGCTGATAAGTCATCAATATGATGAATTATATACATAAAAGGTTCTGCGTCCTTTTCATCCAAATCAATTAAAGCACCCCACTCTGTTCTGCCGTGGTGCGCCGCTATCATTTTTGCAACCTCTTTAAATCCGTTGTTCATACATATAGAAAATCCCCATTGCGAGTGTGTACGCCAGTCTTTTCTAAATTCTTCGTTATATTCTATTAACCCTGTTTCTTCGTCAACATCATATTCAAATATTTTCCCGAAATCATGCAAAATGCAGGCAGCATAGACTATATCGGGATTTATTTTATTGTTGCACTTTGTAAGCACGGTGGAAGCAATATCAAGACACTCATAAGTATGTTCTAACAGCCCGCCTATATAGTTATGGTGCATTAATTTGGCTGCAGGTGCGGTTTTAAATTCTTTTTCATACTCAAACAACAGTCCCGTCAAGAACTCTGATAGTTTCTTATCATTGATTTTATTAACATAATCTGTTATTTTAGAGAACAGCTCATTCCTTTGAGCCTCCCCTAAACCTGTTTTTGCCTCTTTTACCAGCTCTATATCCGATACAAGACAGTTATTATATTTTTCATTGTATGTACCTGATTTAATTCTTATATGATTATTAGTTCTAAAAAGTTTAGAATCAAGCCTGTTGAGCGTTTCTTCCCACAATATACAGTTTAAAACAGAAGCATCATCAATATTTTTAACCTGTAATTTGCCCATTTTAGAGCCTGCTTTTGTATCCCCGATTGCAAAGGTTATTACTTCATAAGTTGCATTTAAGTCTAACATAATTTTATCCCGTTTATTCTTTACTTAGAGTATTATACAATAATTAAATAATTCTTGATACATTAAAAAATTTCATAATAATTTCATCGGAACAAACGGCATAAATATTTTTTTTATCATCAAGCATAATTTTAAGCGAAGTTTTATCCCATTTTTCCGATGTAATTTCATAATGAGAAAATTGATAAAACCTGTCATTATAAGGGATATAGCATTTATGCCAGGGATTTAAAGCTCTAATTCTTCTGTCTGTTTGAATAGAACTTTCATTTTCAAAATCAAGTATGCAGTCATTTTCTTTAAGCGCAAATTGATAAGAAGCAATACTTTCATCCTGCACAACTGCAGATTTTATTTTATCCCGTATATTTTCAAGCAAAGAGGGAAGAACAGTCCTAACTGCATTACAACATTTTAATTTCAAAGAACCGCCCGTCTCATTTTTATCAATATCAACTTTTATTTGATGAAGAATTGCGCCTGTATCAAAACCGTTATCCATAAGATGAAATGTAACACCTGATTTATTTTCACCATTTAAAATAACTTGAGCATAAGGATTCGGTCCTCTAAACTTTGGCAAAAGTGACGGATGAACATTAACACACGCAATTTTAGTCGAATTTATCGTATCAGGCTTAAATTTCTCACCCCAAGAGCCGACTAAAATTAAATCTGCATTAAGTTTTTTTACTTCTTTAATAAACTTCAAATCATTAACACTTTTAGCGTGGATATCATATAGGTTGCGTTGTTTAACAAAATTAAAATCCTCCGAGGGAAATAAAAAATCACGAAAAAATCTTTCAAGTCGGGGAAATAAAATATTTTCGCGCCGAAATACTCCCGATAAAGTATGCTCTGAATTAAGAACCCCTGTAATTAAAGACTGAAACATCAGCCCGTAGCCGACAACAATTATTTTCATACTTTTATGATATTAGAAAACTAAATTAATGTAAATTAAGTATTCGTTTTTGTAATAAAAAGGGTTAAAATTGTTTTATAATGATTTATTTTTATATAAAATTAAATCAGAAAGAGAAGGTATAATTGAGCGGTAATTTTGAAGATTTAGAAACATCGGCAAGGAAATCGGCAGTAATACAAGAGCGCATGAGCCTTGTATCAAGTCACATGTATAAACAGTTCCTTGAATATCAGCAATCTAATGCAAATACAGCCGTATTGTACGACAAAATGGTTGAAAATATGGCTCTAACCGTTGAATACCTTAAACAATCATTTACATCACGCGGAATACCAACAGAAAATATATATTATGAGTACGATAAACAAAGACATTTAGCCCTGTTAAACATTTTATGGCACTCAATCAGTTTTTTTGCAAATATGAAAGATAATCCCAAAGCCTTGCACAGAGAAAAGGATTCACCTTTATTCACAGGCAGAATTATTGCAATAAAAGGCACCTGCCCAGAGCTTGCACACGGATATAATGATGAAATCGAGCAAAAATTATTGGATTTAGAAGTAGCGTCATTATACGTTCCTGCCGATAAAAGTGCCAAAGCTATAATAAAGATAAGGCATTTAGGTAATCAAGAGTTTTATATAAACCAAATGGAAGCCCCGAGGGAATTTTTATTAAAGGTAGTAGAAACAATCTGCGGAGGCGGAAACTACCATAAAGAGGGTTCCAGAGTAACAATCAGCATTTAATAAGTGCGTAATTTAACAATTATTTACAAACAGCTGAAATCATGTATTGGTGCATGATTACATTATATTGTAAACTTAAATTTTTAATGTAATTATATCTTCTCGATTGATATAATTAAAAAATAATGTATAATAAAAATATAAAGATGTTTTGTTGGTAAAACAAGATAATGTAAATCAAGAAAGGGATAAAAATGACACAATGGAGAGAAGAAGACCATCCAAGAGATGACGAGGGGAAATTTACTTATAAAAACGGAGGTGTATCAAATAGAGAAAGCTATGAAGACAAAATGCAGCGCAGAGCAGATATATTGTATACAACGATGGATGATTATGTTAACGGGAAGGAAAAAGGAATTTCTACAAATTTAGGGTTGGAAAAATACTTAAAAAATGAAACAAATGATATAGTTTTCCCTAAAAAATATAATCAAGATGAAAAAACATTAAGTGATCGTATATTATATAAAGAATATGAATTTGTTATTGATCATATTAACATAAGAAAAATCAGAGAAGAGGTTACAAAGAGATTTGGTATTGAAGCAGTTGAAAATTTATATATGTCAAAAACAGATTCATACTTAAATACAGAATATGCAAAACAATGTTATGTAGTTGATAGTTATAAAAAATTCGATTCTGAAACTAACCATTATTTTGAAAATAAGTTAATAGAACAGCTTGAATTAAAAGATACACCAAAAGAAATAAGAGATAAAAAATTAGAAAAAATCAAAGGCATTTTTATAAATTCAGAGTCAGATTCATCAAAATCTTTAGCAAAAGTACTATTAACACATCCTGATTTTATTAAATTTAAACAAAATTCTGAAAAAAAATTGAAAAATAACATATCTGTTAATGGAAGTATTAGATTTACAGATAATAATTGGAGATATGCTTTAGGGTACGCTGATATAAGAAATATGAGGTATAATAGGTATGGCGACTTAGAATTACTTGTAACAGATGTATATGATTTTAATAAAAATGAAACAAATCCATTAGTTCAAATAGGTAGAGATAGGCAACTAAAGGGACAAATAACTCCATACTGCATTATGTATCATGTTAAAATACCAAAAATATACTTAAAATAGGAAAATGAAATGAAACAGAGTAAAGATATTATTGTATTTTTTATATTGTCTTTAATTATAGAGTTATCTTATATTCTTTTTTTAGACTCTTTTAAGGTAGTGATAGAAGATGCAAATGAGTTAATTAAAATGTTTTTGCAATTAAATATTCCAACAATAATTGCAATAATAATGAAAATAATAATAGAATTTCAAAAAGATGAAAATAAAATAAAAAAATTAAATATTGCAAAAAAAATTCTTAATGTAATATCAGTAATTTATTTATTACTTTATGAACTTTTTATTATACTTGTTATTGTTGTAGCAGAAAATTTAAAATATGCAGCTCCTTGGTAGTATTGATGTTATATCTTTGATAAAAAAATTTCCGTAAGATATTTACAAGATAATGTAAATAAGAAAGATTTAGAGTTATATATTGCAGATGTTTATGATTTTAACGAGAGAGAAAAAAGTAATGCTGTAAGAGTGGGCAGAAATCGGCAGGAAAAAGTAGAGATAACACCATATTTTTATGCATATCGTGTTATAATACCAAGAGAAAAAATTATTTTTCAACTTCAATTAATATATCTTTAATTTTACAATTGAAAAAATCAGAAATTGTTTCCAGCGTGCTTAATTTATAATTATATTATTTACCGCTAAATAATTGGCTTACTGTCTTTTTACTTAAACCAGTCGTTTTTATTATTTCCTCTTGGGTATATTTCTTTTTCCAACGGACATTACATAAATTAACTATATACATATTTCAATAAACTTATTTTTGATTTTCCACAAATTCAATATGATAACCTAAAACATCAAGTATTTGTTCTACTTCAACAAATTTTATTGTCTTTCTGCGCAATTTATTTGTAATATTATTTGGTGAAATCTTTTCTTTTTTTGCATTCTCTAAAATATCACACACTTTCTTTAAAGTGAACGCTTTTTTAGCAATAAGGCTTTTTATTTCATTTCTTACATCCATTTTTACATTATAAATTATTATTGACATGGTTAATTTTAGTATGTATTATCAAACTATAATGCAATATAATTAATAATAGAGTGTAAAATGTTTAAAAGGAGGTATTAAACATTTTTAAATAAATCAGTAATTTTACATTTAAGCGCAATTGCAATATCAAAAATGATTGCTAAACTTGGAAATTTTTCTCCTCTTTCAATACAACCAATATAATTTCTGGCAGTACCTATTCTAAACGCCAATTCTTCTTGGGAGAGATTTAGCAAATTTCTATAATATCTGATATTTGCCCCTAAAGTTTTATATGAGTTCAGATGTCTGCAATTGTCTTTCTTCATACCACCTATTTTGGTGTATTTTTTATCAATCATCTACCACCCTAATGGATGTATAAAAGAATATGATTAAAGTAAAAATATATATTTTAGTTTTAATAATTTTATCAATTTCAATGCCTGTCTTTGCGAAGCATTTGCATAAAGAGGCGGAGTATCAAAAGGTTTGGTGCGCTTTGCATAACGGTGTGACGGAATACGAAAATAAAGACTTTACACGTG
>CANPWQ010000037.1 GCA_947584965.1 Candidatus Gastranaerophilales bacterium
GTTTTAACAAAAGACAGTAAAATTGCGCTGATTTCTGCAATATGCGGAATAACATACACTCTGTTTGCGGGTAAGGGCAAAGTTTATTGCTATTATATAGGGCTGACAGGTACTTTTTTGTATTGTTTAATTGCTTATAAAAACGGATTTTACGGGAATATGGCGCTATACGGGCTTTATTTTTTCCCTATGCAGATGATTGGCATTTTTAAATGGAAAAAACATATTAATAAAGAAAAAAATGAAATTTATAAAACAAAATTAAATAACAAACAGCGCAGTGTTTATTTAATTATCACGGTTATAGTAACTTGTTTAATATATGAATTATTAAAGCTGTTTGGGGGTAAAATTCCTGTAATGGACAGTTTTATAACAGGTTTTTCCGTTCTTGGTCAGTTTTTAACCGTAAAAAGATGTATTGAACAATGGTATGTGTGGACATTTGTAAATTTAGTTTCTGTTATAATGTGGCTGATTGCATATATACAAGGCGCGCATTATCTTGTAACTCTAATAATGTGGCTGATTTACCTAGTTTTAGGTATTTATTTTTATTTTAAATGGAAGAAAGAATTAATAAAATAACTTTTTTATTTATGCACAGTATAACTGTGGCTTTCTTCAATCAGCTCCATAATTTTATCATCAGAAACTGAGTCATCGAGGATTATACTAATCCGGTATTTTTTATTCATATGATAAGCCGGGTAAAAATGTTTTTGTGTCAGCAAATTTTCTATTTTTTCAGGTGCCAATTTAAGGTTAGCAACCTCTATTTTGCCCTTTTTATTTTTTTGCAGTTTTCCTCTATCCACATCTAAAACAGCAAGATACCATTTTTGTGTATCGGGATTTCTAAAAATGCCCGTGCCTTGAAATTTATCCCATAAAAATTCAGGCTTATTTCTGTATTTTTTTATTATAAGATTGGTTATTCTGTTTGATTGAGGATATATAAAATAACTTTTAGAAAAGCAATTATCTCTTATATCTTTAAGTATAATTTCATATTCAGCTTTAACCTCACCGACAAAAGCACCTTGATTATTTTCAATTCTAATAGGTAAAAATTCTTCATTGTTTTCCAAATCAATTACTTTACCTTTAATATGTCCATTTTTATTTACTTGAATTACCGCTTTAAACAAATTATCTTTAAATTTTTTTTCAATTATAAAATTATTATTTTTCTTTTTAAATCCGTATTTTTCAAGTTTATTTAGTTCGGGCGAAAATCTGTTAAATATTTTATCTTCTATATTCATAATTTAATTTTAACATTAAAATTTGACTGATAGCAGCTATCATCATTTAATATAAATTTGTAAACTATCAAATAGATGCAGATTAAGGATTTAGTAAAATTTAAAAATATATAGGAAATCTTGAAACTCAGCAGAGCACTTTTGCTAAAAACTGGTATAATAAATAGTATGAAAAAGTTTTTAATATTAATTTTAACAATTGCATTTATTTCGTCAAATGTGTCTTACGCAATGTTAACAGGGAAAGCGAGAGAAAATAATATGGCAAGGATTACACAAACGGCGGGCAGGGACGCATTAGGAAGTTTTGCTCCCGAGTTTGCTCATTTTAACGATGATATTTTATTCGGAGAAAATTGGAATAATAGTGATATAGATACAAAAACCCGTTCGATAATAACTGTTGTAGCTCTTATAAGCCAAGGTATGACAGATACATCCTTAAAGTATCATCTGCAAAATGCTAAAAATCATGGTGTAACAAAAGAAGAAATAGCTGCAATTATAACAAATACCGCTTTTTATGCGGGCTGGCCTAAAGCCTGGGCTGCTTTTAACTTGGCGAAAGAGGTTTGGACTGATAATACAACCGCTTTAACAGAAAAGGAAAAATATCAAAAGACAATATTTTTCCCTATTGGTGAAAAAAATGACGCTTTTGCAAAATATTTTACGGGCCAAAGCTATCTTTACCCCATTTCCGCTTCGCAGGTAAAAATGTACAATGTAACATTTGAGCCGAAATGCAGAAATAACTGGCATATTCATCATGCTAAATCAGGCGGAGGTCAAATATTAATAGCAATCGGCGGCAGAGGCTATTATCAGGAATGGGGAAAAGACCCGATTGAAATGCTCCCGGGGGATGTAATAAATATTCCTGCAAATGTTAAACACTGGCATGGCGCAGCTTCTGACAGCTGGTTCTCACATATAGCGGTTGAAGTTGACGGCACAGAAACTTCTAACGAATGGCTTGAAAGCGTATCTGATAATGAATACAAAAAATTAAAATAATATATTTGCCTTTTTTTCGGTTTAATGTATAATATTTGTTGTGAAGAGATTACAGGTTGTTTCTGCTAAATATTCAATAATTTGATTATTTTTTTGCAGAGTTACTAAAGAGATTTCATGACAGAGTGTAACTTTAATTTTAAGTATTTAAAAGATAATTCAACGCCGGGAAGCTGGAGGCGCGGTTATGAGTACCACCAAAAGGAACAGGTGGCGTCATTTGAGGCGGGCAAAACAGGCGTTAAGGCTAAAGTAAAAGGTAATTTCAAGTCCTTTTATGATGTCGAGCTGAAATTTAAAAAAACGGGAGTTGAACCCTCCTGCTCATGCCCGTTAAAAGAAAAATGGTGTAAACACGCAATAGCTGTTGCTTTTAAAGCAATAAACGAACACGTTTATGATGAATTTTTAGAACGCAGATTTAAGATAAAGCCCGATTACTCGGACAGTGAAACTCAAATGAACGAAAACCCTATGGGCGGGTATATATTTCACTTTAATGCAAAAAGACGCCAGAATTTCTTTTCCATTCTTGTTATGGACAGAAATACGGGTAAAGTAATCAGAGATTTAGAGGGGCTTTTAAAAGCTGTTATTGCTGCTCAAAGAACAGATGAGAATTTTGAGTTAAATAATTCTCAAAAGGTAGAACTTGCAATATTTCAGCAGTTAATGAAAAATTCAAGGCTCGATAAAAAAGCAGGCTGGTATGATATTCCGATAGCTAAATTTGACGGGTTTTTCCAGCTTTTATCCAAGGCTGATGACGTAATTGACGGCAAAACAAAGGATAAACTCGTTTTTTGCTCGGATGAGTGGAAACTGTCTATGGCAGTTAATTTCTCTATGGTCGGAAATGTATTGTTATCCTTGTATTGGAAGCGTCCTGATAAAGAAGATGTTATTCCGTTTGAGGAAGTAAGGTATTTTTCGCGTCAATTAAAATGGGGAAGATATAAGAATAAAATATTCCCGATAAATATAGCGCTGTCCGCATTGCCTCAAAACCTCATAAAATCAACCTTTACGGATGTTAAGGATTCTGAGGGCGCAAAATTTTTATACGAAGAACTGCCGAAATTAAGACAGTTAATTCCTTGTGAAGTTTCTGAAATTATCGATAAATTAACTCTTGAGCAAAGACCGCCCATAAATGTTGTTACAATGGGGCTTGATTATGACGGGGCATTAAAGGCGGAATTGGAATTTGAATACGACGGAACGCGCGTTGCATATTCAAAAGCGGCTTCTAAAAGTCCTTATGTGACAATTAAGAAACCAAAGGAAGACCTTTTATACTGGGTAAAAAGAAATATTGCGCACGAAGAAAGTGCTTATCAAATGCTTTTAGCCTGCAAATTTGCGCCTATGCAGACAAATAATCTTGCCATTGAAAAAGAAAATGCAATTGATTTTTATAATTACTATTTAAAGCGTGCAGGCGAGGGCTGGAAATTTGAAGAAAAAGATGATATGAGCTTCTTTAAATTATCGCCTAAACCTTTTGAAATGGTTGCGGATATTGATTTTGCAGTTAATTCAACTGACAGTTTTGAAGTTAATTTATACGGAAAAGTCGGTGATGAGGAAATTCCGTTTGATGAAATTTATAATTTGATTGTTGAGGGCGATAAATATTTAAGAGTCAAAAATTACGGATTTGTTGAGGTTCCGGGGCAGGATATTTTCTCAATATTAAAATCATTTAATACTTTTGATGTTTATAAAAATGAAGATAATAAATATATCGTAAAAACATTCAGGGCAGGGCTGTTATCGGAAATGCAGAACTTAGGCTTTAAACTTAAAATGAGCCGTAAATTTTCAGCATTCTGGAAACAGATATCAACATTTTCAACAATGGATAATGCCCCGCTGCCAAAAGATATTAATGCCGAGTTAAGAGAGTATCAATATAAAGGCTTTAGCTGGTTGTGGTTTTTGTATAAATACGGACTGAACGGTATATTGGCTGATGATATGGGGCTTGGTAAAACCCTGCAGGCGCTTACGCTGTTACAAAAGGCAAAAGAAAAAGATAAAAAAGCACCAAGTTTGGTAATCTGTCCGACTTCCGTTGTCTTTAACTGGGAAAACGAAGTTCAAAAGTTTATTCCATCGTTGAAATGTTTAAAATTAAGCGGGATAGAGCGTAAAGAGCATTTTAAAGAAATTCCGAAATACGATATTATTATTACAAGTTATGCGCTTATAAGACGTGATATAGAAAAACTGAAAAAGTATGAATTCAGATATATTATTTTAGATGAATCGCAAAATATTAAAAACCCTGAGTCCATAACGGCGAAATCCGTTAAATTGTTAAACGGACAGCATAAACTGGCGCTGTCGGGCACTCCAATTGAAAATAAACTGGAAGAACTTTGGAGTGTATTTGACTTTTTAATGCCGGGATTTTTGCTTAATTTGTCAGAATTTAATTACAGATACGTCACACCGATTGTGGACAGGGGCGAAAAAATAGTTGAAAAACGATTAAAATCACAGATTTATCCGTTTATCTTGCGCCGTATGAAACGCGATGTTGCAAAAGATCTGCCCGATAAAGTTGAAAACATTGCATACTGCGAACTTACTCCTGAACAACATGATTTTTATCTTGAAGTGCTTGATTCGACAAAAGAAGAATTGTTTAAATCCATTGCGGAAAACGGACTTGAAAAAAGCCGCATGAGTATATTCTCTGCATTGTTAAGACTGCGTCAAATCTGCTGCCACCCGAGACTTTATGATAAAGAAAATAAAAAAGGTATTGAAACTTCGGGTAAATTTGAACAGTTAAAATCAATGCTGGAAGAAATAATCTCGGAAGGTCACAGAATACTGTTATTCTCGCAATTTGTAGATATGCTTGATATAGTAAAAGAATGGCTTACAAAAGAAGGTATAAAACACGAATACTTAACAGGCTCAACAAAGAACAGGCAGGAAGTTGTTGAAAGATTTAATACAGATGAAACAATCCCGCTATTTCTTGTCAGCTTAAAAGCCGGCGGAACAGGATTGAACTTAACTGGTGCAGATTATGTAATTCATTATGACCCGTGGTGGAACCCTGCTGTTGAAGACCAGGCAACAGATAGAGCTTACCGTATAGGGCAGACTAAAAAAGTATTTGTTTACCGCTTAATTACCAAAAACACGGTTGAAGAAAAAATCCAAAAACTCAAACAGGATAAGAGAAACTTGGTTGATTCCGTAATCAGCGTTGATAGAAATATCGGTAAAACTCTTACATACGCCGATTTGCAGGATATTTTTTCTATTGATTAGTTGACTTAAAAAAAATCGTCATTATATATAAAATATGCTGATTGATTTCTTTAAACATAAAACAGAATGTAATCACGAGCACCTTAGAAGTGATTTAGATGAATGTTACTGCCCCGATTGCGGTGCTTTAGTGAAAAATAAATGGTATATGGTTCGCTGCAGCTGCTGCAATATCAAACGCAAGACAATAATGGGATATGATATAAAGCCGGAATCGAAGTTCTGCCCTAACTGCGGAAGCAGTGATTTTTATATACAAGAACTGGATAATGTTAATTTTACCGATATTAATTATGCCGTATTAAAAAGGGTTGTTATTCCTCAAAACTTATGTGCGGCAAATCAAATATGGATTGAAAAGGATAACACTTTATTAGCGGAGAATAAATTATTAGAGTTAAGGAAATAAAAAAACAGCCCTTATTCAGGGCTGTTTTCTTCTTCTAATTCTTTTATTTTTGCTTTTATACTATCAAGTGTTTCTTGTGCTTTGTCATTATCAACCTGGCAAGTACCTGCATTTAGGTGACCTCCGCCATCATATTCATACATCATAGCTCCGACATCTATCGGGCATGAACGGTTTATAATTGATTTACCTACTGCGAAAACAGTATTTTGTTTTTGTTTACCATAAAATGTATGAATTGAAATATTGCATTCCGGGAACAGTGCATAAATCATAAATCTGTTGCCGACATGTATTATTTCTTCGTTTCTTACGTCAAGAATAGCAACATTGCCGTCAAGGGTAGTACATCTTTGGATTTGTTCTTTAAATTTATCTTGTTCACTGCAATAAAGTTCAACTCGTTCTTTTACATCGCTATCTTGCATAATTTGTTTAATAGGCATTTGTGCGCATAAATCAACAAGTTTAAGCATTAAATTATAATTAGAAATATTAAAATGTCTGAAACGCCCTAATCCGGTTCTGGGGTCCATTAAATAGTTAAGAAGTACCCATCCTTGAGGATTTAATATATCCTCTTGCGAAAAACTTGTGCAATCTGCTCTATCAACAGCATCCATAAGGTCATGAAGATTTGATGAAAACCTTTCTTCCCCGCCAAAGTATTCAAAAATTATCCTTGCTGATGAAGGAGCAGTTGGTTCTATTATATAATTTTCTTTTACATCCGTTGTTCTTACGGATTCGCTTGAATGGTGGTCAAACGCCATATATACCCCGTCAGAATAAGGCAGGGACGCTGTTATATCATTTGCGGTTAATTGTATTTTTCCGTCTTGTACATCTTTAGGATGTACAAACTTAACTTCTTCAACTAATCCGATTTCTTTTAATAATGCGGCACAAACTAATCCGTCGAAGTTTGACCTTGTGTATAATGTATATATTTCGCTCATATTCATCCTCACTAACTATCTTTACTCAATTATAACATTTTTTTTTAAAATTTCTACTTTAATGAGTTTATGAGTTCATTAATAGTAGTTTCTTGAACAATTATTTCTTCTATTCTTGATTTAGTCTGTTCAATTAACTCGGGTTTTGCGTTGCTCATAAATTTTTCATTATTAACCCTTGCAAGCAGACTATTTTTTTCATTTGTTATTTTTTCGAGTTTTTTAGTTTGTCGTTTAATTTCTTCATTTAAGTCAATTAAACCTGCCAGCGGAATATTAATTTTAGAACTGCTTACAACAGTTGAAGCTGATTGTTTTTGGGTTTTATGATTTTCATCAACATACTTTATACCTTCAACTCTTGCTAAACGGTGAATATAGGCTTCAACTTTTTTGAAAATATCTTCTTCATTGTTTTCTGCCAATATTTCTATATTGATTTTTGTTGAAACGGGTATATTAAAACTTTGTCGTACATTTCTTAATGATTTTATTGTTTCAAATACAAGTTCCATTTGAGTATTTTCTTGCGTGAAAGCAAATTTTTCTTCGTATATCGGAAATTTTGAAAGCATAATAGCTTTTACATCCGTATTTTTTGGAAGCAATTGCCAGATAGCTTCCGTTATATGAGGCATAACGGGATGTAATAGTCTTAAAGTCATATCAAGTACATATTTTAAAACTCTTTGGGTATTAAGTTTTAAACTTTCGTCTTGCAGTTGGATTTTTGCTATTTCAACATACCAATCACAGTATGAATTCCAGAAGAAGTCATAAAGCGTATGCGCCATTTCGCCTATTCTGTAATTTTTTATATTTTCGTTAGTTTCTTTTGCTGTTTCATTCAGTTTATTTAAAATCCATTTATCAGCTAATGTAAGATTATCAAAATCAATTTTATTATTATCAACGCCTTCAAGGTTCATTAAAACAAATCTTGAAGCGTTCCAGATTTTATTAGCAAAATTTCTTCCGTATTCAAATTTTTCGTCGCTTATTTTAATATCCTGTCCGCCATATGTGCAAAGAGATGTTAGGGTAAATCTTAAAGCGTCGCAGCCGTATTTATCGATAATTCCGACAGGATCAATTGTGTTGCCTTTGGATTTAGACATTTTTTGCCCGTTTTCATCTCTGATTAAACCGTGAATATAAACGGTTGAGAATGGCGCTTTCTTTGTAAATTCTTCGCCCATTGTTATCATTCTTGCAACCCAGAAGAAAATAATATCAAACCCTGTTACAAGAGTTGAAGTCGGGTAGAATTTTTTAAAGTCTTCAGCTTCGGTATTAGGCCAGCCCATTGTAGAAAACGGCCATAACCCCGAAGAAAACCAAGTATCCAAAACATCTGAATCTTGTGTATATTTAGCGGGGTCAGGATTTTGTTTTGCTACAACCATGTCCCCCGTTTCATTATTATAATAAGCGGGAATTTGATGTCCCCACCAAAGTTGGCGGGAAATGCACCAATCGCGGATATTTGTCATCCAGCCGAGGTAATTCTTTGTCCAGCGTTCCGGTACAAATTTTATTTTGCCCGATTCAACTGCCTCAATAGCAGCTTTTGCAAGCGGTTCCATTCTTACAAACCATTGCTCCGATAATAACGGTTCTATTGTTGTATTACATCTTTGGCATTTGCCTACGTTGTGTTCAATTGGTACTATACGAACCAAGCTGTTGTTATATTGTAAAAGTTCAACAGTTTTTTTACGTGCTTCTTCGCGGGTTAGTCCTTGAATATCGGGGTGAACCTCAGCACAATGTTTCATTTTACCCTGTTCATCAATAACCCATATCGGTTTTAAATTGTGGCGTTTGCCTACTTCGTAATCGTTAGGGTCGTGTGCGGGAGTGATTTTTAAAGCTCCCGTTCCGAAAGTTTTATCTACATAATCGTCTGCAATAATCGGAATTTCTCTGCCCGTAAGCGGGATTAAAACGGTTTTACCTATTAAATCTTTATATTTATAGTCATTCGGGTTAACAGCAACAGCTACATCACCGTATATTGTTTCGGGACGGCTTGTTGCGACAACGATTGCTCCGGGTTCATTTTTTAATGAATAGCTTATTTCCCATAAATTGCTTTTTTCTGTTTCGTAATCGGTTTCTATGTCTGATATTGCGCTTTGACAGCGAGGACACCAGTTTACAATATATGCACCTTTATAAATTAAATCTTTTTCATAAAGTTTAACAAACACTTCTTTAACTGCGTCAGAACAGCCTTTATCAAGAGTAAATCTTTCTCTTGAACGGTCAAAAGAAGCTCCAAGCCTTTTAAACTGGTTTAATATGGCACTTTTGTGTTCATTTGCCCAATCCCAAGTGAGCTCAACAAATTTTTCTCTTCCAAGGTCAAAGCGGGTTTTACCTTCCTGCCTTAGTTTTTTTTCAACAACATTTTGAGTCGCAATCCCTGCATGGTCGGTTCCGGGCATCCAGAGTGTTTCATAACCTGACATTCTGTGGTAGCGCACAAGGATATCCTGCAAAGTCCCGTCAAGTGCGTGTCCCATATGCAATACTCCCGTAACATTCGGCGGAGGAATTACTATTGAATATGGCTCTTTTTCGCTTTTTGCGTTAGCCTTAAAACATTCATTATCTTCCCAAAATTTGTATATTGCTTCTTCTGTTTCTTTTGCGTTATATACTGTCGGTAAATCTTCTATCTTTGTTAAACTCATTTGGTTGCCCTTTTATATATTTTTTTTATAATAATATCATACGATATAAATTTTAAACTTAAAGGAATTATTTCATAAAAATGAAACGGATAGTTAAAATTATTACAGTTAATATTTTACTTATATTATTTAGTTGTATAATTATTGAATTTGGAATGTGTACCAAAGAATATTTTAGAGGACTTAAAGAACAAAATGAAAGAAATATTAGTTTAAATAAACCGCAAGAAACTTTTAATTTAAATGAATATTTAAAATTTTTAAAGTATACAAGTGCTGAAATTTCTAATCCTAGTATTATAATTACCAAGGATTACTTCAGACCAATTCCCACATATCCTAAACTTCACACCCCCCCCCATAAGAATCCAATTTTATTATTGGGATGTTCATTTACTTTTGGAGAAGGACTAGAAGAAAAAGAATTATTTTCAACACAGCTGGCAAATAAAACAGATCGTCTTGTATACAATTTAGGACTTGGCGGTCGTTCCCCGCGAACAAGTTTGTATTTGTTAAGAGAGAACTTTAAAATAACAAAAAATGAAATTTTGAAAAATAACTTAACTTTTGAATATGTTATTTATACTTATATTCCTGACCATAAAAGAAGATTATATGTAAATTTGGTTACAAATAGTATTCCTTATTATAAAATTAATAAGAATAATAAACTTGAATTTATTAATTATTTTTTTCTAAGAAAAACTTATTTATATAAGAGTTTTACGGAATTATTATTCGCATATAAAGATAAACATAATATTGAAGAAGTAAATAATCTTTTTACCATATATATGAAAGAAATTAATGACGAAATAAAATCTAAATTTAGTTATGGAAATAATAACAAAGCTAAATTTGTAATTTTTGTATATGAAATAGATGATTCAATTAATTGGGATGTATTAAAAAAAGAGGGTATAATAATAATACAGGCTTCTGATTTGGGTTTGAATTTGGATGATGAAAAATACAGATTAAAAGATGGACATCCTAATGCAAAGGCTTGGGAAGTTATAGTTCCTGCATTAGCAAAAGAATTAAATTTATAATAAAAGCCCCTTTTAGGGGCTTTTTAATTATTTTATTAAAGAATTTCCCGTCATTTCAGCGGGTTTTTCTATTCCCATTATATCAAGAACAGTTGGTGCTATGTCGCACAATGCTCCTGTTTCTTTTAGTTTTATATCGCCCGCGTTTATTACAAATAACGGAACAGGGTTTGTAGTGTGGGCTGTATATGGAGCGTGAGTGGTTTTATCTTCCATATATTCTGCGTTTCCGTGGTCTGCTGTTAGTACAACAGCAACACCTTTTTCTTTTGCCTTTTCAACAATTTTACCTACGCAAGTGTCAACTGTTTCACAAGCCTTAACGGCTGCTTCCATAACCCCTGTATGTCCTACCATATCGGGGTTAGCAAAGTTAACTAAGATAAATCCATAGTCTTCATTATCTAAAGCACCTAAAACTTTTTCACAAACTTCAGGTGCGCTCATTTCGGGCTGCAGGTCATAAGTTGCAACCTTAGGAGAGTTAACAAGTACACGAGTTTCAAGTTTATTCGGAGCTTCAACACCGCCATTAAAAAAGAATGTTACGTGTGCGTATTTTTCTGTTTCAGCAGTTCTGAACTGTTTTATCCCGTTTTTATCCAGAACTTCGCCTAAAATATTTGTAAGTTTTTGAGGCTCAAATGCAACGGGGAACGGGAATGTTGCATCATACTGTGTAAAAGTTACATAATAAATATTTTTCCTTACTGCCTTGCGGTTAAATCCGTCAAAGTTTTCAAAGTTTATGGCTTTAGAAATTTCTCTTGCACGGTCGGGGCGGAAGTTAAAGAAAATTATTGCGTCATTATCTTCTATTCTTGAATTAGGAACATTGATAACAGTCGGTTCAACAAATTCATCGGTTACACCTTTTTCATAAGATGATTTAACCGCTTCAACTGCACTTTCCGCCTTATTTCCTTCTCCTAAAACAAGCATATTATATGCTTTTTCTATTCTTTCCCAGCGGTTATCTCTATCCATAGCATAGTATCTTCCTGAAACAGAGGCAATCGGAGGCAATCCTGCCGTTTTTAATTTATCTTCAACTTTTTGCAAGAATTCAACCGCACTTTTTGGAGGTGTGTCACGTCCGTCTAAGAATGCGTGAAAGTATACTTTTTTAAGCCCTTGCTGTTTCGCAAACTCTATTAATGCCAGTATGTGGTCAAGGGAACTATGTACTCCGCCCGTTGAAACAAGCCCGTACAAGTGGAGTGATGAATTATTTTTCTTTACGTGTTCAACCGCATTTAAAAATTTCTCATTTTTAAAGAAACTGCCGTCTTTGATTTCCTTATTAATCTTAGTTAATTCCTGATAAACAATTCTGCCCGCGCCTATATTTAAGTGTCCTACTTCGGAATTTCCCATTTGACCGTCAGGAAGCCCTACGTGTTCGCCGTCAGCAAATATTTGAATATTAGGTTCCGTTTTATAAAATTTATCTAAATTCGGAGTTTGTGCAACTTTTGTTGCATCTTTAGGGCTGTCTTTACTTATTCCCCATCCGTCCATAATACAAAGCAAAACTCTTTTTGTCATAGTGTTTCCCTTACTTTCCAAATAATTTCATAATTTTATCAATAAGCCCTTCGTCACTGCTTATGGAAACAGATGAAGAAGTATCCATTTTGGCTAATTTTTCTTTTAATTTTTCCGTATCGGGAGATAACGGAGCTTTTGCAAGATACTTTTCATAAGCCGCTTTAGCACTAACGGTATCTTTTAACTTTTCGTAGCAATAACCGATTTTTCTAAATATTTCATTATCCCCTGTTCCTGTTTTTAGAGCTTTTTCGTAGTATTCAAGCGCGTTTTTAAATTCGTACAAATCGGCATAAACATCGCCTAAACCTGCAAGTGCAAACGTATTATCAGGTTCTTGCCGAACAAGTTTTTCATAAAATTCCATTAAACTTGTTTTATCGCCCGAGGCTTCATTTATTTTGATAATTTCTTTTATCGCTTCGCTTTTTGTTGTGTCTTGCCTATGCGCATTCAAATATTCCGCAAGTGCAAGCTCATAGTCTTGTTTATAAGAGTAACATCTACCCATGTTAAAGTGATAGCCGTATTGGTCGTTTTTCTCATCGCATACTAAAGCTCGCATTTGGAAAACTAAAGGATTTTGCGGCGATAAATTCTCAAACTTGTTAATGTTTTCAAGGCATTTATCATAATCTTTAGTGTTAAAATAATACTCGGCAAGCAATGCAAAATAATTTGCGTTTGTTTCGTCTTTATATTGATTTAAAAATGCAATTGCATTGTCGTTGTCGCCTTTCATGAGGTATGCTTTTATTTTGGTATATTCACTGCGGGCATTTTCAAGTGCTTTGTCGTATTGCCCCTCTTTAATATAAAGCCCCGCAAGATATTCCCCAAGTTCATTGACCGCGGGAAACGCTTTAACTCCGCGCTCTAAAGTATCGATTGCACTGTATCTGTCGCCTGTTTCATTATATAAATCGGCTAATTTATAATATATAGCCATATCATCTTTTTGCTCCAGTATTCTGAAATATTCATCAATGGCATTTTGAGTTTTGCCCTCATGCTCATAAGCCTTTGCCAGCAAAAAACGAGCATTGATTATATCATTTTCTTCCGTTGTTGAATTAATAGCTTTTTTATAGTCATCTATGGACTGCGAAACTTTTTCATTAAGAATTTTATATTTTGCTCTTGTAATGTAATATTTATACTTATCTGTGTTGGAATAATAATCGAGCAGTTCTGAATAACCTATTAAAGCGTTTGGGTTGACCTTAACGAGTTCTTCCCAATATTTAGGTGCAACGTCGTTTTTTTCAAGAGTCTTAGCCAAAAGTGCAATTTGTTCAAGATACTCGGGATCGCTTTTCATACTTTCATAAGACTTTTCTAAAAGTTCATAGGCTTGTTCGTAATGCTCCTCATCGGATAACATTTGCGCCTGCGCTAAAATTCCTTTGTTGCTCATTATTTTTCCCTTTATCCCTGCTTGCTTTTTATTATATAACATAAATAAAAAAAATTAATTATCTCCTATATTTCTCTTGCAGTCTTATTTATCAGCTCGTCATACTTCTTTTATACGATTCTTTCAAATTTGAAAATAAATTTATTCATAATTATGTATGATTTAAAAACCGAATTCTACTGTTAAGATTAACCTATATTCCTTGGAAAAAACGATGATACACATATCCCTAATCTACAGCAATGATTAAATCATTGCTTTTTTCTTATTCTTTATAATATATTCTAAACACTTCGGGATGTTCTTTTTCGCTCAATATTTCTTCATTTGATGCAAATAATTCTTTATAGCCCATTTCTTCAAACAATATTTTTTCACCTTGAGTTATGTAATATTTTGTCTCGGGTTTCTGAACTTGTTTGCTTAAATTTATATATGAATTTTTTACAAAATTATAATATGTTATATTTCCTTTAAACATATTTGAATATAAATTATAGTCTTTTAAATATCCGCTAATAGGGGAAAATGTAAATAAGTATCCGTATACAATAAAATTTTTCTCGTTCTTTAGATTATTTTTTATAAACTCGGCAGTTTTTTTACTTCCCGAAAAATCATATTTAATTTCCTTAAATATATTAAAACAACCTATGATTGAGCTTATTGAAAATAGGACAATCAAAGATATATTTAAAAGTTTGAAGTCTGTTTTATATGTATTTTTTATGCACCAAAAACAAAAGACGAATATTAATAACAGTAAAAATGCTTTCTGATAGTAAATTCCGCCAAACCATATTTTTAAATATACAAAAAATATGTATATAAGACTTACTGAAAATATGGTGAATATTTTTTTATCGGTCTTAAATAAAGAATACAGAATAACCGCCAAAGTGCCGTAAAAAATAATTAAGTTAAATGCCGGAGTGTAATTAAATAAGTCAGTAAAAAAGTAGTCGCTAAAATATTTAATTATATGATAAAAGTTTTTAAAATGTTGATTATATGTGTTTACCGCAAGGTTTAATTCTGACATATTGTAAAAGGAATAAAAAATAAAAGAAAAATTAATTATAAATAATATTGCAGGAATTAATTTTTTTCTTGTTTCAAAAAAGAAAATAAAAGCGAGGTTAAGCGAAAATCCAAGCATTAAAATATGCGTTTGAGAAAGTAAAATAATTAAAATTGAATACAGATAAGGTTTTTCTGTCCTCTTAGGATAAAAATAAGCGAGCAAAAATATAAAAATAGGGATTAAAGCATAATTTCTTGCTATAATCGGGAGAAAATAAATAATCCCGGCACTGAAAGTTATCAATGTTTTTTGCAAACAATTAAAAGGAGATTTAAAAACAAAAAAGATAACAGAAGCAAATACAATCAGCCAGCTGACAAATTGCATAGAGATAATCGGCAGACCTGTTTTAGCGAAAGGAAATAAAATCAAGTACCATAACATAGGGTGTCCTTCGACACGTGCCATATTGTAAATATCAATAAAACCTAAATCTCTGACAATACACCATGCCTGCGCTTCATCTCTCCATATTTCGTGAAAAAATAATGCGGTCAGCGTAATTAAAAAGTAAATGATAATTAATATCCAATTAAATTTTTTTGAAGTTTCCATAATTAATAATGATACATCAAATTATAAAAAAAGTTTTATGTAACACTTTGTAAGTCTGTGCAATACAATGCTTGTATCGCGTATATATTTTTATTATTCTAAAATAGATGTAAGAGCCGAAATAAGAGAAAGTTTATGGGAATAGGAATAGACCAATATATAGAACAATATTTTGCTCCGATATCGGATAAGTTCTCAACATTTATCTTTGCAAATATAAAAATTTTTGGAGCTGAAGTACCTGTATTAATATTATTGATGATAGCAGCAAGTATATTTTGTACATTTTATTTAAGATGTATAGGAATATGGGGATTTAAACATGCATTAACAAAAATATTCGGGAATAATGACAGCCACCACGGACATAAAGGGGAAGTAACATCGTTTGGGGCGTTGGCAACAGCGCTTTCGGGGACTATCGGAATTGGTAATATTGCAGGTGTAGCAATAGCAATATCAATAGGCGGACCGGGAGCAATGTTTTGGATGGCACTGGGGGCGGTGTTTGCAATGGCGCTCAAGTTTTGCGAGGTCACTTTATCTTTAAAATACAGAAATGTTAATGCGGACGGTACAATATCGGGTGGTCCTATGTTCTATATGGAAAAAGGATTTGCCGAAAAAAATATGCCTAAAATCGGAAAATTATTTGCATATATCTTTACAATAGCCTGCATACCCGCAACATTCGGGGGCGGATGTATGCTTCAAACCAATCAAGCCGCACAGCAATTTATAGTTATAACGGGCGGAGAAAACAGTTTTTTTGCCCAACACAGCTGGATTTTCGGATTGTTTATAGCGGTTATGGTAGCTCTTGTTATTGTAGGCGGAATTAAAAGTATAGCTAATGTTACATCTAAAATAGTTCCCGTTATGTGTATAGTATATATGCTTGCCTGCCTTACAATAATTGTTTTGCATTTTAATCAAATACCGCACGCAATATATACAATTGTTCATGAAGCGTTTTTTCCAAAAGCTGTTGCGGGCGGAGTAATAGGTTCTATAATTATAGGTTTAAGACGTTCAATTCAGTCAAACGAAGCGGGGATTGGTTCTTCTCCTATTGCTTATGCTGCCGTTAAGACTAATGAACCTGTTTCTCAAGGTTTTGTTTCAATGCTTGAGCCGTTTTTTGATACGGTTATTGTTTGCTCTATGACTGCATTTGTTATTATTTTAACAGGTGAGTATTTAAACTATACGAACGGAATTACGGGAGTTCAATTAACTTCTTCTTCCTTTGAAAGTGTTATTTCATTTTTCCCGTATATTCTTGCGGTAGTTATAATCTTATTTGCTTTCTCAACAATAGTATCATGGGCTTATTACGGACAAAAGGCTTGGTGCTTCCTTACAGGTGAAGGCTGTAAGAGAGTTATAATCTATCAAATTGTTTTTTGTTTGTTTATTGTTATCGGTTCGTGTATGAATATTCAAAGTGTAATAGATTTTACTGACGCAACATACCTTGTTATGGCAGCACCTAACCTTATTACAATATTTGTATTATTGAAAAACGTAAAAGCAGAATTAATATCCTATTGCAAACGATATAATTTAATTTTTAAATTAAATAAAGTATGGTTTAAAAATGAGCAGTGAACTTAAAAGAACATTAAATTTAAAAGATTCAATATCGGTTGTAGTCGGCTCAATGGTTGGGTGCGGGATATTTATAGTATCTGCGGATATTGCACGGCAGGTGGGTAATGCATGGTTTCTGCTTCTTGTGTGGATAATTGCGGGGTTATTCTCTCTTTCGGGTGCAATTGCTTATGCCGAGCCTGTCTTAAATATTAAAGAAGACGGCGGCCAGTATATGTTTTTGAAAAAAATGTTTAACGATTTAACCGCATTTTTATACGGCTGGTCGCTGCTGTTGGTTATTCAAACCGCGACTATTGCTGCCGTGTGTATTGCTGTTGGTAAATTTTTAGGAATTTTATTTCCTCAAATTGCTTCCGATAACTATATTATTAACCTGCCTTTAATTAAAATTTCAACACAGCAGTTAAGCGCCCTTTTTGTATGTTTGTTTCTTACTTGGATTAATTCAAGAGGGGTTAAATACGGGGTTATTACTCAAAATATATTTACGTTAACAAAAGTACTGTCTATTGTTGGAATTATTGTATTTGGTATATTTTTAGGCTGCAGTATTGATACAATCAGTGCAAATTTTTCTGTTCCTCTTAGTTTTTCTGATTTAAATTTTAATAATCTTCAGATAATATCCGCGGCGACTGTCGGTGCAATATTTGCAATGGTTACTTGGAATAATATTACATTTATCTCTGCCGAGGTAAAAAATCCCGAAAAAAATATACCTTTTGCCTTGTTGTGGGGCGTTGTAATCGTTATGGTGCTTTATTTATTGATAAATGTATTATATGTATTTTCAATTCCGATAGAACAAATAAAAACGGCGCCAGAGGATATCGTTCCCGTTATATTAATGAGAAATATAACAGGTTCAATAGGAGAGATAATAACAGCCGTAATAATAATGATATCAGCCTGCGGAAGCGCCAACGGACTTATTATGACAGGGGCAAGAGTCTATTATCAAATGGCTAAAGATAATCTTTTGTTTAATAACCTTGCTAAAATTAACGAAGTAACAAAAGTTCCCGTTAATTCGCTTGTTCTTCAATGTCTTTGGTCGGGTGTATTTATATTATTCTGCGGTAATTACAGTGAATTATTGGATTATGTAATATATGCCGCATTAATATTCTATGTATTAACTGCAATAGGGATTTTTGTTTACAGATTTAAAAATAAAGAAACGGTAAAAAATAAAGTAAGCAGTTTGTTTGGGATGTTTTTTATAGCGGTTGGCAGCTTTATATTATACTCTTTGACGGTATATAAATTTGCAAGCTCAATGAAAACGCTGTTAATAATAGCAACGGGTATTCCGATTTATATAGTATGGAAAAAGTATAAATTGCAAAAAACTTGTGCAAAATAGATGAAAAATGTTATCATGTTTTCATTAAATGTCCGAACAAAATTTTACTATAAACCACGAAGTGGTGTGAGTAAAATTTTGAGAGTGGCATATTGAAAAGGTGAGCACTCGTACAGCGACGAGGAGTCGGTGGTAGAGTGCAACACTAGATTAGATAACTTCTAAGCTCAGCTGAAGCCCCGTAACTCGCTTCGCTCAGACAGACGGGGCTCTGCCGTTTCTTCGCAAAGAAGTTTAACTATACTCCACAATGGACTTTAATTTTTATATTATTTGTTTATCCTATAAAAATAATAAATAAAAAGCAATTTCAGCCGCAACTGCTTCATATAGATAATTTCTAACTTCAACTCGAAGCAGGCTAAAATACGCCTGCTTAATTGTTGTTTCAGTAAGAAATTAAACTATACTCCGCAATGGGCTTCAATTACTTTTTTTATTTATTATTAAGAAAAAGAGAAAAAATAAAAA
>CANPWQ010000038.1 GCA_947584965.1 Candidatus Gastranaerophilales bacterium
ATGTCACTTGTTGATTCCGCTGGTGTGTATAAAAATATATCGACACGCTTTGCAGATGGTTTTAGATACGGCTTTGGGGCAGAAGTAGGAATATCAACATCCAAAACACATGCAAGAGGACCTGTAGGACTTGAGGGGCTTACTATTTATAAATACAAACTCTACGGCAACGGCGATATAGTTTCCGACTTTGTAACAGGAAAAAGAAAATTTATCAAAAATTAACTGATTTTCTGTCAAAAAAAATATTGTTTGATTTTTGTATAATTGTTATAAATTAAGAGGTAAAATTATGATATCAAAAATAGGATTTATTCCTGCACACTCACCGTCATTTGGTTTTGCAAAATTAAATAACAAAGGCAGAGAATCTGCTCAAGGGTTTGGATTACCCTCTAACAATTTTTTAAATAATGATTTGTTTCAAAAACAAGGTTTGTTTAAAAAATCAGCATTAGAAAGTGAGTTGGAGTCAGGTAAAAAATTTACACAGATATGTGAAAAATACGGATGTGGTCAATATGGCGGAGCTAATGCTTCATTTATTGAGTCACAAATACTTTCAAGAAAAGGTGCTAATGTAATTAAAAAAATTCCGACTGATGAGCTTCAAAAAGGATTTTTAGCTCTATATTCAGCTAATTATGATAATCCGCAATTATCAAGAAAGACTACAAGAGAATTGCTTGAAAAAATAAAAGACTTTATTCCATCAGAAGAATATGTTAAAAATGTCGGACTTCTTGATTGCGGTGCTGATAAATAAAAAATTTCTATATAAAAAAAGAGCCTTTTAAAGGCTCTTTTTTTTTGATATTTTTCTTGCTCTTATTTGCGTTCGTTAACAGATATTAATCCTTTTCTTTCATAATTTTTAACTATATAAGGATATACTTTTTGAGCTTTTGGAACAACCATAACTTCACCATTAATGTGGTAATTATCTTCAATAAATTTTTTCTGCTCCGGTGTGGAAGCAATTAAACCTGTTTCTGTATTAATACAGTCCAGAACATGTTTGCGCTCAAAATCTTCAAGTTGAAAGTCTCCACTCGCAATTTGCATTGTAGTATGATAAAGAGCATTTAATGTACCGCAATCAGCCCAAGGTTCACCTGTGGGAATAGCAACAATTTTTTGATTACTCAAAATATTTTTTGCTTTTGTAATTGCATCCATGAATGATGCTTTGTCATTTACTTCACCGACAACTTTTGTGATATCTTTTGCTATTTCATATATATCGCCTTTTTGTGTTAATGACATGATAATAGGAATAAATGTCTTAGACCAATCTCTTGGCTCTTTACCTTTACTTGCTGGGAAGAACGGTTCTATCATTGCTAATGCTTCAAATGCTTCTTTACTTACAGCAAATTGGAATGTATTTGTAAGACATTTTCCGTCTTTTTCATATCCATCAGGAATTTCTTTCGGTTTTTCTTTAAATTCTAATATTTCATTATCTGCACCAAGTTTCATTATACCAAAATTACCTTTTGCATCATCTGATTTTACTTCTTTTGCTATCATTGCAATAGCGATATTTCCCTGCTCCATTTTTTTAAACATTTCTTGTGTTGCATTTGTCATTCTTGACATAGAATCATTTGGGAATATTGCAAGATATTTTCTGCCGCTGCGTTCCATTTTATTGTATAAATCAACCGTAAAACCACCGTTACCTTTATTTACACCTGATTTGTTCAGATAAAATTTAATATTTTCTCCAATTTTTAGCTGACCTTTTGAGCAATTCAACAGCCCTGCATTATGAAGTGTAACAAATGTTGTTTCCATTGGTGTCAATCCCGTTGCAGTTCTGAATACACCTTTTGTTGATTGTGCTCCGTTCTTTTCACCGTGCATAATCCCGCTGGAAGATGCATTTGTATATTCTGCTCTTGAACCGAAACCACCCGCAAGCATCGCTAATTGCAAGTTATTTGCACCTTCTTGAGGATGAAACTCACCCAGTACTATTTCACCATTATCTATTTTGGATATAAATTCTTCTATTGATTTTATAATTTCGGGAACAAATCTGTTTTCTTCCATACCGATTACAATTTCAGTACCGTTATTATTAGGATCAACAGATAAATTGTCTGTAACTGATTGTGTCTTTTTAACACCTTGTGTCATTGTTGGTTGTGGAAACGGTTTAAATGTATTTCCGTCTTGAAGTGCATGAGCATATATATGTCCGTGTTTTACTTTTGATTTTACACTACCTGCGTTAGTTAGAAGTACATTATCGCCATCTTCTACAACTGCCATTAAATTACCTTTGGTATTTAATACGTATGCTTTTTGCGTGTCATTTTCTCCGGCGTTCGTTTTTTGAAATATACTAATAAGCTGTTTTAAATTATCACTTCTTTTTTGTCCTATAACCTCGGGTGGTCTTACTGCCATTTCGTACATGATGAAATCATGAGGCAGTTTCTTTATTTGAGTTCTTGCTATAATTGGTTTAATTTCTCTTGTCTTGGGATCAATATTTATATTAATATTTGTTTTTATTGCGTCATATTTAGAAGGTAATTCTCTCGCAAACTTTTTTACAAGCTCTGTTACATCTACTTGTGAACCTACATCTTCACCCTTTTCACCTCTTTCATCTGTACAGGTTTTCATTTGTGTTGTTAATTCTGAAAATGCATCTGATAAACTTTGACCAAAACTTACTGTTTTAGCTGTTTGTATACCATACATTCCTTGATAGGCTTTTGCTATATCAACAGCAGAGTATTTGCTGTTGAATGCAGGCACTGTTGCATAATTTACATTAGTTGCTATATTGTTTTTCTTAAATACACCGGTAGCATTAATTATACTTGCCACTCCAATTTTTTGAATCATTACTTACCCTTTCATTGCAGAAATTATTACTTTACTTGTTTTAAATCCTGTAATAATATAATTTGCTAAAAAAGTTATTAAAATTTATAAAACTTTAATAACTTTTTTAATTTAATAATATTTTGCTGTTATTATTTTTCAATAGTCAGCATGGTTAGTATTAATTCATTAACAATATGTGGTGGTATTAAACAACCTTTTTTGATAAATTTATAACCTTTTTTATTTTTTTCCAGAGTTCCAATCGCTTTCCCGTCTTTTGATACAACGCCATTATTATATGTGTATGTTTTACCATGCCTGTATAATTTTACATTGTTATTAACTGCTTCACTTAAAAGTTTTCCTTTTACATCATAAGCGTAATATGTATTTTCTTTGTTTACTATTATAACAGGGTAAAAAAAGCATTTGCATGGCGTTTTTAAACTTATTGTATCGAACTCGGGAGGAAGTATTTCTTTGCTATTGTAGCTTAGTCCTATTTTTCCGTTATTCTTTACTATTACGTAATCTCTGTTCCTTATTGTAAGAAGTCCTTGAAGTCCGTGTTTAAATTCTTGAGTTTTTTCGTTATTTGTTTTAACTATAACATCTTTTTTTATAGAAGCAATTTTTATAGTATCAGGTATTTCAACTTCACCAACCTCATAAGACTTTTTATTTTCAAATTCTGTTTTCACATAGTTTATTGTTTTTGCTTCATAACTTTCTTTAAATATTGGTTTTATATCACTTACCAATAATGTTAGTGTGTTTGGCGTTACCGTGTATAGTTCCTCCTCCCCTACTAATTTGCCTGTATTATAAAATAATCTGTATTTTCCGTTGACTTTTCCGGAAAAGTATTCGGTATCACCATTTTTAATTATTGCTACTTTTTGGAATACGGGTGATAAAAGTATATTTCCCTCTTTATCTGTTATTCCGTATTTGCCTTTATTCTTTATTCTTACATAATTCCCCAGTAAACTTACATCCTGCATTTGTGCTAAAAATATTGTTTTTAACTCAATATTGCAATATCCTACTCTGTCTTCTTTTTTTATTTTAAATTGAGTATAATCTTCATCTAACGGAATAATATTTTCCCATTCTGCTGCCAGCAGCATATTTTGTGTTTCTTTGTTTCGGATTCCGTACTGACCGTTTTGTTCTATTATTTCTATTTTATCGTTTTCACTTATTATGGCAGGCTCATTAGCTTGTTTTGTTGCTGATACTGAAATGTTTTCAGGAACTGCTATTTCTTCCGCATTAGCAATGGTAATCCCAAAGGAAAAAATCAATAAAAACGCGAGAACTATCTTTTTCATAAAACTTCCTTTCATAATTATTAAAATAATAACATTTTAAATGTTATTAATGCAAGAAATTATACTTTTTATTTCTTGCGTCAGGTCAGTTTTATATTTAATATTTTTTGAAATAATTTTTGCAAATTTAGCTTTTTTAAACTCACCCAATTGCATTGTCCTATATATGTATTGGAGATTATCACACATTTTTGGATATAACATTAAATGTTTTTTTCTTATAGGAGTTAATGTTTCATATTCATTATTTAATGTACGCTTAATCAGATTTAATGAAAGTATATCTTCAAATTCGCCTTTTTTAATTAAAATCATCTTATCTTTCTTTTTTAAGACAGAATTTAATTCATCACATATTTCTTTTGCATCGTTGTCAAATAAAAGTATTATCGGTATTTTTAATTTATTTCTTAATTTCATGTATAAGGCAGGGCTTTTACTTTTTCCGCCTGCCCCCATAACTAATATTGAATTTTTATTAAAATCACAACCCAGCTTTTTAGAAAAAACGGGAAGTAAAATTTCCTCTGTTATACCCTCTACTATAACCAGCTTCTTTACAGGGAATATTAATTCATTTTTCTTTTTGTGTAAATTTAATTTTAAATTTTGTAAATTTCTAACTTCGCTTTTTTCAATGGTTTCCAGTATCGGCTCAATATATATATTTGTATTAATCAATAATTTTGTTTTTTCATCAAGATTTTTAAATGAATTTAAGCATATATATTTTAATAAATTAAATTCGTTTCCTGTTATTTTTTTCTTGTAATTATATTCAACCGAACTGTTCCATATATATTTAAATAAATTGCAAAGTTCACGGCAGGGCATATTATCAAGATTATTTATGCCATATTTGGGGTTAATTAAACATTTTAAAATAACATCATAAAACACACGCTTGTACGATTCTTCAGGGAGTTTAAATCTGGAGAGCCTATCTAAATTAATTAAAAGCTCATTTTTACTCAAATATTTAAATTTTACAGAATTATTTGAAATCATATATTAAAAAACAAGGAGCGAAAAGTCGCTCCTTGTATTACATTTACTATATATTTGAAAGTTGTCTTTCCGTTGCATTTTTGTTTACTACTTCAAATAAAGACTTAACAACAGCAACCATAGCAATTGGAGAATTTAATTTGTTTACACAAGAACCGACACCGATAGCACTTGCACCAGCTGCAAAAGCCATTGCCGCAGTTGTAGTGGTAATACCTGAAGCTGTCATTATAGGAATTGATGTATTTCTTACCAGTTCAATAGTATTTGATATAGAAACTTCTGCTGTTTGAAGAAGTCCTCTTGCTCCTGATTTTGTAGCAGAAGTTGTTGCCGCACCTTCAGTTTGGATTAAATCAATACCCATTTCTTCAAGCTGCATAGCTAAAGAAATTTGTTCTGATATATCAATATGTCCGGGGACTGTAACACATATAAAAGTCTTTTCTCCGTTTAAAAGTTTCAAAGTTTCTTTTACTATGTTTAAAACATCTTGCGCACTGTATCTTTCACCTTTTTTGTATAACACATCAAAATTACCGACTTCAATTGCATCAGCGCCCAATCTTACAGCATTTGCAAGCTCTGTTGGTACAATTGATGATACAAAAACCGGAAGGGATGTCATTTCTTTTACCATTGATATAATTTCTTCGTTATAACAAATATCTACAGCACTAGCTCCACCCATTTCAGCAGCACTAACAACATTTTTTACACATTCTTTATTGAAATTGTCAATTCCTGCAATAATTTTAATCGCTCTCTTTTCGTCTAAATGTCTTTTAAATGTTTCAATTTTGTTCATAATACCTCCTATAAATACAATCATGATTGTAATTATAACACATATATAAAAATAAAACAGGCTTTTTTAAGCCTGTTTTATTTTATATTACTTTTAATTTATTACTTAACGTGACCGGTCCATCTGTGATCAATATCTGATTTCAGTTCATTTAAATCCAATGAGGCATTCCAGAGATTTACTGCAATACTTCCGACTAAGGCAACCGCACCTAAGATTATACCAAGTTTTGTGTTTTCAGGTTTCTTTTTAATTTTATTAAATAATGATACGGCAGTATAAGCAACTGATCCTAAAGCTGTACCTTTTACAACTCCTTTAATTAGACCTTTTGAATATGTTCCAACGGAGGCAAAGAATTTTTTTATATTTGCAATAGTGTTTTTTAATGCTTTAATGGGACCGAGTTTTTTTGCTTTCTTTTCTTTTGAATTTGATAATTCAACTGTATCCGAATTAACAGGAACATCAACTTTGACGGCAGGCAACGACTCTTTATCACTGACAGGCGATGATGTGTTCATTTGAACCGCAGGGACTTTACTTAAATCTGTAAATTGTGTCATCGAATTAAATACGTTTGTCATATTTGCCTCACTTTAAATTTTGTACATATAAAAAACTTATAAATCTTTTTTTTTGACTTTTTTTAGTAATATATTAATTTTTGTAAACACAAAAAATATAAACAGAAATTATAATCTAACCAGTTTTAACATTTCATTTACAGCATTGTCAAGTCCTATAAATATAGCCTTTGAAATAATGCTGTGACCTATATTTAGTTCATTAATTACTTTTATTTCGTGCATACGATGAACATTGTTATAATTAAGTCCGTGTCCGGCATTTATTTTGAGTCCTAAATTTTGTCCCAGCTCTGCAGCATTCTTCAAACGATTAAATTCTGTTTGTTCATCTACGCTGCCGAATGCGCGTGAATATGCTCCTGTATGAAGTTCAACAAATTGAACCCCTATTTCTGCTGCTGCTTTAATTTGTTCCGTATCAGGGGTAATAAAAAGGCTAACTTCAATATTAGAATTTAATAATGGTTTTACAAAATTTTTCATATATTCAATATTTGAATATACATCAAGCCCACCTTCTGTTGTAACTTCTTGACGCCGCTCAGGTACAATACAACACGCGTTAGGTAATAAATCCAGTGCTATTTTTTGCATTTCATCAGTAGCCGCCATCTCTAAATTTAATCTGCATTTTAAGTCATTTTTAAGAGAATATACATCATTATCTTTAATATGACGTCTATCCTCCCTTAAATGTGCAGTAATTCCGTTTGCACCTGCACTTATGCATATTTTTGCAGCATCAATAACATCGGGGTCATTTTCTCCTCTTGCATTTCGGAGCGTCGCAACGTGATCAATATTTATACCTAATAACATTTTTTCTCCTGTTTATCTTATTATAAGAAAAAAATTTGATTTGTTAAGAGTTATGAAATTAGCATAATTACTTTTGGGATTGATTATTAATATTTTCAAATATCTTTTATTCTAATTCTTCTCTCCGATTCTGCGTCGTCTTTAGTACTTGAAGGAAAAATATTATAATCGCCGTATAGGATATTTAGATATTTATCATAATTTCCCGGAATTTTAAATGTTACTCCTTCAAATTTTGCGCTGGATAGAGGAAATATTGTACTTTTTTTTATTATATTGCAAGTTTTTTTGTTTCTTAATTGAAACTCATATGTTAATGTATTTGTGGTTGGATATTCAACCATTGCATAAATATCGAGCAAATGTATATGTTGATTTACATTAATTAGAGAATATATGCTATCTTTTAACTCATTATTTATTGTGGAAACATCAACCAATTTGTGAATTTCATCATTAATATACCCCCCCCCAACAACATTTTTAACATTTTCCCAATCTTTTTTTTGAACAGAAATATCTATATCGTTATCCCAAGGAATCCAGCCACCATGCCTAACAGCACCAATTAAAGTACCCCAATCCAACCAATAATCAATATTATTATCATCTAATATTTTAGTTACTTTCTTTAATGCTTCAAATCTTTGCTCTTGATTTGCTTTTAAAATTCCAGTTGCAGGTCTGGCACTTTTTATATCAATATAATGATTCATAAGTAAATCAAGTTTATAATTAAGCAGTTTGATTTCCTTATAAATATTTTTATTCGTAGGTTTTTCTGCAAGCATAGTATTTCTGCAGTATCTACGTAAATGTTTAAAAGGTATTAAACAAGTTAATAATTGAACAATTATTTTTTTCATACATACTCCAATAATATTAATTCCAACGTTATAAAATATATCATGAAAAAAAGTTATGATATAATAATTAATATGGGCGGTTAGCGCAGATGGTAGCGCATCACATTGACATTGTGGAGGTCGCTGGTTCGAGTCCAGTATCGCCCACCATTTTTTACCATTTTTTAAATATAAAAAATACTGCGAGTATTATAAAACAAAAGCCAACTAAGTAATTCCAGCGAAATTCTTCTTTTAAATATAAAACAGAGAATACGCTGAAAACTATTAATGTTATGACTTCCTGTATTGTTTTTAATTGAGTGGCGGAGAAAAATTCATGCCCGATACGGTTAGCAGGAACTTGAAAGCAGTACTCTAATAATGCAATTCCCCAGCTGACGAGAATAACAATCCAAAGTGCGGTGCTTTTAAATTTTAAATGACCGTACCACGCGAAAGTCATAAAAATATTTGATATTGTTAATAATAGTATTGGTAAAAATTGTCTAATCATAGTGTAAATTACTGGCTGATAGAATGGAGACGGAGAGATTCTCTTGTATCGTAGGCGAGAATAACGAGCCCTACGATACAGGATACTTGAAAAGCAGAACTCAGTTAAATGCGATAACGAGAGCATTTAACCAGTTTGAAATCTCTATCATGCCTCTTTATATTGTCTGATAGATTGGAGACGGAGAGATTCTCTTGTATCGTAGGCGAGAATAACGAGCCCTACGAGACAGGATACTTGAAAAGCAGAACTCAGTTAAATGCGATAACGAGAGCATTTAACCAGTTCGAAATCTCTATCATATCTCTTTATATTGTCTGATAGATTGGAGACGGAGAGATTCGAACTCTCGTCCGGAATGGGATATAAAAAAGCCTCTACGAGCGTAGGCCTGTTAATTTAAGTAAAGTTACGGCACGAACCAATCCTATAAAATTACCATAGCAGTTTTAACTGATACGCAGTTTGGAAGTTGAACTTAATTCCGCTACTTCCGTTACGGAACTGCAGCTTGCATGTTGGCGCTATATTAAACGGCAAGCTGGTCTAATATAACGGCTGAACTGCGCTTACGCAGCAAGAGCAGCAGCTCTTGAAAAATCAGCTTTTACTACGTTGTTTGTAGCGTTTATTTTAGTTTGCCCGTTGATAACCGAGCACAGCTCTCGGACTCGCAGCCTGATTACACCAATCCACCCGTCAAATCCAAAACGTCCCCATATTCAATTTTCAATGTACTCTTTACAACATTATAACACAATTATTTTGATTTTAAATCTTCTTCAATTGCTTTTTATTAATCAGACAGTTACTTTAATTTGTTTATATGATTATAAATATCTTTGTTAGTGAAATAATAATTTTTGTAAACAATACTTAAGTATTAATACTGTGGGGTTATTTTTTTATGAGATTTGTGCTATAACAATAGATGATTAAAAAACATCGGAGGATATTATGACAGTAGGCTCGTTTGTATTTATGTTACACTCACATCTTCCATATTACAGAATGGCAGGTATGTGGCCGTTTGGGGAAGAAAATTTATATGAATGTATGTCGGAAACTTATGTTCCTTTATTAAATGCGATTTCTGAATTGTATGAAGAAGAAGGGATTAAGGCAAAGTTAACAGTCGGTATAACTCCGATTTTAGCCGAGCAATTAAATGATGAACACTTGCAAAACGGATTTGTAGAGTACCTTGATTCAAGAATTAAAGCTGTTGCAGAGGATTTGGAAAGATATCCGGATCCTAAAGTTGAGCATTCACAGCACTTAAAATATTTAGCAAAATATTATTATGATTGGTTTAACCATATTAAAGATTCTTTTGTTAATAAATATAATAAAGACTTAATAAGTGCATTTAAAAAATATCAGGATTTGGGTTGTATAGAAATTACAACATCAGGTGCAACTCACGGATTTTCACCGCTGCTTGCAACAGATTCAAACTTAAATGCGCAATTTAAAGTTGGGCAGGATACTACAAAACGATTATTTGGCAAAAAAGCAAAAGGATGTTGGCTGCCTGAATGTGCATACAGACAAGGCTATGAGTATACGGGAAAAGACGGACAAAAAAAATGGCGTCCTGCGATAGAAGTAACTCTGCAGAATAACGATATTGAATATTTCTTTACCGAATCACATGTTATAGAGGGCGGTAATTCGGTTGGTGAAAGAAGGGTAGTTGGTATATACGGAAATATTGAATACATCCCGCTTCCAAAAAGAGAAGCAACGGGTTATGATACATATTCAGCATATTGGCTTCCCGATGCACAAGTTGCGGTTATGGGCAGAAATGACAGAGCAGGTTTTCAGGTTTGGTCTGCTGCTGACGGTTACCCCGGTGACGGTTGTTATCGTGAATTCCATAAAAAAGATGATAAATCGGGTATGAATTACTGGAGAATTACCTCATCTAAAACTGATTTAGGTGACAAGATGTTATATGACCCTGTTTTAGCAATGAATCAAGTTAATTCAAACTCTGACCACTATACAACGCTTTTATATCACTTGTTAAATGACCATAAGAAAGCTACCGGCAAAGAAGGCTTACTGATGGTTTCATTTGATACCGAATTATACGGACACTGGTGGTTTGAGGGTGTAGAATTTATAAAACAGGTAATTAGAAAAATTAATAATTATATCCCGGAAATTGAAAGATGTACGGCAGGTGAATATCTTGAAAAACATCCGCCTGTTGATACTATACAAATTCCTGAAAGCTCTTGGGGACAAGGCGGTCATTTCTACGTATGGATGAATCATTTAACGGAATGGATGTGGCCGATTATTCACGGATGTGAAAAACGCATTATTGATATTGTTTCAAAATACGAAAAAATACCTGAAGATAAACTTCTTCACAGAGCATTAAATCAAATGGCAAGAGAAAACTTATTACTTCAAAGTTCTGATTGGCCGTTTTTAATTACAACTTGGCAGGCAAAAGATTATGCAACAGAAAGATTTATGGAGCATGTTGCACGATTTGAAAAAATTGCCGATATGATTGAAAACGGAAATATTAATGATGAAGAATTAAAGAAAATAGAATCAATAGATAACTGCTTCTCTGTTATTGATTACAGGGTATATCTTCCGATTGAAGAAGGTGTTATTCCGCAACAGGAAGCTAAATTGGCTCCCTTATATCAATAAGCAACAAAATAAACACAAAAAAGCGCTTTTTATCAAGCGCTTTTTTTATTTATTAATTATCATTCCCTGAACTTCTTTTTTAAGATTTAATGAGTCTTGCAAGCTGTTTTTTAATTCGGCCGCGGTATTTGCATTATAAAATTTACCTGATGTAACCAGGGCAACGCACTTTAATTGGTTATTAGCGTCATCATCACCGACAGCTAAAGCAATTACGTCTATTTGTATATCATCTCTGTATTTCATAAGTTCTATAACAAAATCACACGGACTTTCATCACAATTTTCACCGCCATCACTAATTAACACTATTCGTTTCTTACCGGCGGTATCACCAAAATCAAAGAACGCAGCTTGTTTAAGTGAATAAGTAATCGGGGTCCAACCGACAGCATTAATGGATGAAAGTTTTGAATATATATTTACAGCATTATCAGGCAATATAGGTGCAATTAATTGTGAAGCACTGCAGCTTTGTTTAGGGGTAAAGCCTGTTCTGTGTCCGTAAACTCTTAGCCCAACATTCGCATTTTCGGGAATCATTTGCAGTGTTTCCTTCATTGTGGAAAGAGCCGCCTCAAGTTTTGTAGTGTGTCCCAGCCTTTCATTCATACTGTTAGAAAAATCTACTATAAAAAGGATTTTATCTTTATCTGAAACGGAACTATTTTTTGAATAATCATAAGTTGATGGGGTTGAATAATTATAATTTTCAACGGAATTATCCGAATAAACGCAGCAACCTGTTAAAACAAGTGTTAATATAGATAATATAATACTTTTTTTCATTTTATACCCGTAAACTTTTTACTAAATATTATCAAAAAAGTATAAAACTGTCATTAGTCTTTTTGATTTATTACTCGCTAAATTCAAGAAGATAGTTTTTATATAATATATTTTTTTTAGGTTCGGGCAATACTGGATTTTGCATATTATAAGATGTAGGATGAGGAATATTAGGCTTTGGATTATTAAATAAGGAGTTAATTGATACCGGTATGTCAGAGGGGGTATTTATATTGATAAATGTACCATGTGTTGTATCCGTAAGACATTGAAGCAATTTTGCATCTCTATCGTTAACACCGATAGCAACAATATCAATAACTAAATCATTTCTTCTCATCATCTGCCGTCTAATATAACTGCAAGGATCTCCGTTACAATTTTCATAACCGTCAGTTACAAGAATTATTCTCTTTATATCCGTGCCTACGTGAAAATCACTTTCCAGTGCTGTTTGAAGAGTATATTGTATTGGAGACATTCCGCTCGGTATTATGTAATCAATACTTTTATCAATATTAGCTTTGTTTGATAAAGATATTCTGTTTAATAATGCAGTCGCAGTACACAATGTTTTTGTAGTAACAACAGGATTTAATGCCATTTTTTCAGGATTAATTCCAATGGTACGAAGTCCTATATATTCATTATCATTTAAATTAGCAAGAACTTTCCTTACAGCTGACTTTGCAGCTTTAAATTTCATTTGTCCTTCAAAAGGTTCATACATGCTTGCTGACTGATCAAAAATAATAAGTGTTTCTTTTGAAGCAAATCCTGCTAATCCAATAATAAATATAATAAACAATAATAATTTTTTCATATTTTTTAGTTTACAAAAAATTATCAAAAAATAAAAGAGGAATTAAAAATTCCTCTTTTATTTAAACTGAATTATATATTTTAACAACCTATGCCTAACATTTTTTTATACCAGCTGAAAGTTTCAATATCACAACCGTTAAAAGTTGTTTTTAACGCTTGTTTTTTCAAGTATTTTTCAAATTCTTCAGTAAATTTTGATGTAATTGAGTTTGTGTTTTGCTTTAAATCTGCAGCGGTTGACATAGGGGAGCCTCCTTTTATATATCTAGTAACTTTATGAAATGCGGATTGCGAATTATATTATTATTGTAGCATTTTTTTTGTCTTTTTTCACTCTATACAATAGAGCAGTTTTAGAAAGGTTATATTTTATTTGATTTGATTGATGTAAAAAATAATTAATTAAATTGTTTTTTTAACGATATGATTTATTAATATTTAGGATTAATAGATATCCATTGGAATGATTGTTTTTCATCCTCGTTAGGAATATCTATTAAATAAGTACCCCCGAACCGGCCTCTGCCAAAGGTAATATATCCCTCTTTCGCGAGATTATTTAATGACTTCCTGACTGTATTAGTACTAACATCAAATTCCTTGGCAAGTGTTTGCATAGATGGAAGTTTATCACCTGCTTTATAGTTTGACTTTATCATTGATACAATTTTATTTTGTGTACGTTGATAAGAATACGAAACGGCTTCAGCAGCTTTTGCAAATATGGAATTTTCTTTCAGCGGTTCAAAGACATTATCTGAGCAATTTTTTGAAAGAATTGTTCCGTATCTGCCTCTTCTTGTTATTAATATACCTTCTTCCGTTAATATTTTTATGCAGTCATGAATTGTTTTAACGCTGACATTTAGTTCCGCAGCCAATTTCTCGTGTGAAGGAATTTTGTCCCCGACCTCATAGTTTTCTATAAAGTATGATTTTAACTGATTTGTAATTTTATCAACAAGAGTTTCTGATTTAATATTTGTTGAATAATTTTTTTCAAAATCAGTGATATTCGGATTTGATTTTAATATCCAATTGGAGTCACTGCCTCGTTTTTGCATTGTTTCAATAATTCCTTCTTTTAAAAGAAATTCATAGGCAAGTCTTGCAGTATTTTGAGAAATCCCGATTTCCTCCGACATTTTTCTGGCAGATGGAATTTTTTTACCGATTTTTATAGAGTTTTCAATTATATAATGTTTTATTGCTGATATTGCTTTTTCACGTTTAGAGGTTAATTTATATATATTTGACTGAGGATTTGTTACATCAGATATCATTGTGCCAAGACGTTGTTTTGATTTTAAATATCCCTCATCCTCGATATATCTTATGGCATTTTGAACAGTTCCGATACTTACGCCCAAGTGATTTGATATTTCTTCTTTACTTGGTAATATGTCATTTTCTTTAATTGACTTATTTTTTACTGCCGATAATATCCAATTTAATATCCATTTTTTTATTATTGAGTCTTTTGAATCAAATGATGACTCATAATCGGGTATATCAAGCGGGAGTTCTTTTATATCAATCTTTCTCTGAGATTTTAAATCAACAGTCATAAATCCTCCGATTTTTTTATTTATTATAAGTCAGATTATTTATTTTTTTGTTATTTTAATTTTATAATTTAATATTTTGTAACTTTAAATATAAAATCATTAAACAAGTCCCTCCTTAATTGCTTTAACAGCAGCTTGTGTTCTGTCATCAACAAGTAATTTTTGTATAATATTACATACATGCGCTTTAGCTGTATGTTCACTAATGCAAAGCTCTTGAGCAATATCATTATTTGATTTACCGTCAACTACAAGTTTTAAAACCTCATATTCTCGTGCAGTTAAATTAGCGTGTGTATTTCTAAACATAGCTCTGGATGTTTGTTTTTGAGGAATTATTTTATCAGATTTTTCTCTCAATATCGGAACAACTTTCGGATCAAGCCACATTGCGCCATTGTATACGCTTGTTACAATATATAAAAGCATTTCAGTATTAATATCCTTAATAACATAAGCATATACGCCCAATGATAAGACTTTTATTATTTCATCTTCTACATTATGAGAAGATAATACAATTATTTTAGCGTTGCAATTATTTTCGTTTAATTCCTTTATGACCTTTATTCCGCTAATATCAGGTAATCCAAGATCAAGTAATATTACGTCAGGCTTATATAATAACGCTTTAGAAACTGCTTCTTTACCTGTTTCTGCTTCAGATACTACCTCGTAGCCATCTGCCTCATCAAACAGTGTTTTAATTCCCACTCTAATCAGCTTATGGTCTTCAACAAGCATTAATTTTATTGATGTATCCATAATATCCTCCCACAATATATTAATTTCTGTCTTTGCTTTATTTATCCCTCTGTAATTATTTAAGATGTATAATTAAAATTTAAAAAAAAATTTTTTTAAAAATTTAAATTTTTTCTTATGTCATTATTTAATATCGAATAGATTTATAATGATAATGTTCAATTCAAAGATGTCAATATTATTACTATATATCTAAAAGATTTAATATGAATTGAGTTATAATAAAAACATGAACGGAATTGAATTTATAAAAACGGATGACGGATCTGTCGGACTTTATGACAAAAATGTTGGTGACATTTATCATTCAAAAAGCGGGGCATTAAAAGAGTCATTTGATAAATTTATAAATCCGTCTTTTTTAAAAGAAAAATCAAGTAATTCAAATAAACTTAATATTCTTGATATATGCAGCGGAACAGGTTATAACCTCAAAGCAGCAATAAGTATCATTAATGATAATTGTAAGGTATGTATAGATTGCCTTGAAGCAAACATAAATTTAATAAATATATCTCCTTTCATTGATGACCAAATACATGATATAGATTTAAAAATACTTATTTTATCAGAAGTAAATAAATTAAATAATTATAAGTATGATTTTTTAATAGAATTATATAAAAAATGCCGTTCAATTTTTTGGGACGATATGAGGCGATTTATTGAGTTTTTATTAAATAGGGGGTATATAAATGAGGGTTGCATATTAAATCGTTCGTTTTTACATAATATATATTATAACTATATTTCTAATAACATGAATAGCATTAACAAAATCAATAAATACAATAATATAAATATACGATATTTTATTGGTGATGCAAGACAAACTCTTCCTCAAATTAATTCATTATATGATGTTGTTTTTCTTGACGCTTTTTCTCCTCAAAAAGACCCCGTTCTTTGGACTATTAATTTTTTATCTTTGATTAAATCTAAATTACATGAAAAGTCAGTTATTGTTTCATATTCAAAATCGACTCCTTTTAGAAGTGCTTTGATTGATTTAGGTTTTTGTGTCGGTAAAACTTTGCTTGATAATATTGATATGGGAACTGTTGCTTCACTTGATAATTCATTTATTTTAAATCCGCTTTCCGATTATGATTATAAATTACTTTCAACAAGAACAGCTATACCATATAAGGATTTAAGCCTATCTCTTTCATTTGATGAAATTATTAATAATAGAAATATAGAAATGCACTCCTCGGATAGAATAACTTTGACTCAATTTTTAAAAAATTATTATTAATACATATCTATAAGATATATAGTAATAATATTTTAATAAAAATAAATAAATTTATATATATATAAAAATGTTTTAAAATAGAAAAAAAGGAATGAACATGAAATATGATTTAATTATTGCAGGCGGAGGAACATCCGGTGTTGCTGCAGCTTATATAGCATCTAAACTTGGAATTAAAACTTTACTTGTTGAAAAATCAGACGTACTTGGAGGGGCAATTACACAGGGACTGGTTGTTCCGGTTATGAAACTTAACGCAGAGAACATTAATACTGATTTTTACACGGATTTGATTGCTTTTGCCAAAAAATATAATGCACAACATACTTTTATTGATGATAATAACGGTTGGTTTAACCCTGAGCTTTTAAAGATTGTTTTTGATGATATGCTTAAGTCTGTGAAATGTGATGTACTTTTCTCATCACAAATTAATGAGTGTTCTTTATCTTTTACTGAAAATATATTTCATACAGAAATAAATCATAAATTATTATCAATATATGTCGACGCGAATTATATTATCGACGCGACATCAAATGGAGAAATTTTTAAAATTTTAAATTGTGATTTTCAAAATACTGATGAAAATACTCAGGCAGCTACATTAAGGTTTATGCTTTCAGGAATTAACATGAAAGTATTTTCTGATTGGCTGAGTAATTACGACAAAGATAGGCAGATAACCCCGATAGAAGCTAACGATAATTCACAAATATACTTATCAACGGCTTGCACGTGGGATAAGAAATGGGCATTAACCCCTATATTTAAGGCAGCTGTTAAAGAAGGTGTGCTTGATATTGATGATACCGCATATTTTCAAACATTTTCAGTAGCATCAATGCCTGATACACTTGCAATTAATGCCCCACAAATTCTTTTGGGTGATGATGAGAGTATTTCTGATCCTTTTGTATATTCCAGAGCTTTAAAACAAGGCAGAGAAAGAATATTCAGATTAGCTAAATTTATAAAACTGTATTTTAAAGGTTGTGAAAACTCTTATATTTCTCATATATCCGATACTCTTGGGATTAGAGAATCATACAGAATAAAGGGGAAATATACTTTTACAGTTGATGATATTCTTAATCCTAAAAAGTTCGATAATATTGCGTTTGCCTCTGATTATCCGATTGATATTCACTCAAATAAAAAATCAGAAAGTATGCTTAACAAGGTCCAAAGTACATATTATGTACCGATTGATTGTTTAATATCAGAAAGTATAAATAACCTTTATGGTGTAGGCAGAATTATTAGTGCTGATTTTCAAGCTCAAGCTGCAATCAGAACTCAAATGAATTGCTTTTCAATGGGTGAGGCAGCTGCAAAAGATATCAAAAGTAAACTATGTTAATCAAGATAAAAAGCTGTTACGACCTTATGAGAGTCTTCAGCATGCTGGATTGCTTTATGCAGAGTATTAGATGTATGTGATAAGAAGCAAATTAACTGCTGACATTCATCAATAATCTCTCTGTTACATATTCGGCTTGCATCAGCTAATGTCATCATTGAGCGATCAGGATGTTCTAAAATATTTGGAACTCCGATTAATTGGTCTTGAACATCAGAAGGCTGCTGACCTATTGTTTGAGGTAATATAACCCTTAATTTATCAGGGTTTGCTTTCATTGCCCCTCTTATTGTTGCTGCATTTGTACCAGACGAACCACCGCTTGTTATTACCGTATTACCTTGTATTACAAGAGCATAAGACAATATTTCTATTATCTGTTGGTGTGTAATGGGTAAATTTCTGCTTCCTATTATTG
>CANPWQ010000039.1 GCA_947584965.1 Candidatus Gastranaerophilales bacterium
TTTTTAATTTCATCGGATGATTTATTTTCTTTTAATGCGTCTTCAAGCGCTTTCTTTTGTTCTTCAAGTTTTGTTTTATCGTTATCAGCGATTTTGCCCTCAAAATCTTTTACAATTCTTTCTGCAGAGCTGATTAAACCGTTAGCATTGTTTCTGATTTCAGCTTCTTCCTTATGTTTTTTATCTTCTTCAGCGTTAGCTTCAGCTTCTTTAACCATTCTGTCAATATCGGCTTCAGATAAGTTGGAAGAATTTGTAATTGTAATTTTTTGTTCTTTATTTGTAGCTTTATCTTTAGCAGATACGTTAACAATGCCGTTTGCGTCGATATCAAAAGTAACTTCGATTTGAGGAATACCTCTCATAGCGGGGGCGATACCTTCTAATCTGAACATACCTAAAGATTTATTATCTTTAGCCATCGGTCTTTCACCTTGAAGAACGTGGATATCAACTGCGGTTTGGTTGTTTTCAGCTGTTGAGAATACCTGTGATTTAGAAACAGGGATTGTCGTGTTTCTCGGTACCAACGGAGTTAAAACACCGCCTAAAGTTTCAATACCTAAAGTTAAAGGAGTTACATCAAGTAAAACGATATCTTTAACTTCACCTGCCAAAACGCCTGCTTGAACAGCAGCACCAACTGCAACAACTTCATCGGGGTTAACTGATTGGTTCGGTTCTTTGCCCGTGTATTCTTTTACTAATGCTTGAACAGCAGGAATACGGGTTGAACCTCCTACTAATACGACTTCATTGATTTCACCTTTTGATAAGCCTGCCTGTTGAAGTGCGTCTGCTACAGGTTTTTTACATCTTTCAAGCAAATCGTGGCTTAATTCTTCAAATTTAGCTCTTGTTAAGCTCATATCCAAGTGTTTTGGACCGTTTGCGTCAGCTGTTATGAAAGGAAGATTTATTGTTGTTTCAACTACTGATGATAATTCGCATTTAGCTTTTTCTGCAGCTTCCTTTAATCTTTGCATAGCTTGTTTATCGTTTCTTAAATCAATACCTTCTTGTTTTTTAAATTCTTCAACAAGCCAATCCATAATTTTTTGGTCGAAATCGTCACCGCCTAAGTGAGTATCACCTGAAGTTGATAATACTTCGTGAACACCGTCGCCGATTTCAAGAACGGATACATCGAAAGTACCACCACCTAAGTCAAATACTAAAACTTTTTCGCTCTTTTCTTTTTCTAAGCCGTAAGCTAAGGCAGCTGCCGTTGGTTCGTTTACGATACGAAGAACGTCTAAACCTGCGATTTTACCTGCGTCTTTTGTTGCTTGTCTTTGAGCGTCATTAAAATATGCAGGAACAGTAATAACTGCTGATGTAACTTTTTCGCCCAGATAATTTGAAGCGTCATCAGCTAATTTTCTTAAAATCATTGCAGATATTTCTTGCGGAGTATAATCTTTTCCGTCAATATTCTTTTTAAAATTTTCACCCATGTGACGTTTAATTGAAATAACTGTCTTATCGGGGTTTAATATAGCTTGACGTTTTGCTAATTGTCCTACAAGTTTTTCACCTGTTTTAGAAAATCCTACGATGGAAGGTGTAGTTCTTGAACCTTCTGCGTTAGCTATAACGGTAGGTTTTCCGCCTTCCATAACTGCTACAACCGAGTTTGTTGTACCTAAGTCAATACCTATTGTTTTTGCCATAATTTATCTCCATTTCTTTATTAATTTTTTCTCTATATTTTTTTATAACATTGTTTTTCAACTTTTCTAAAAAAATAAACAAAAAATTAATATTTTGGATTATATTATTATTTATAAATTTAATTTTTAGGTTTTAAATATGTTTAAAATTAATAATAATGTCATTAATATGTTTCTTTTATGTGCGGTTATTATATTTATTTTTATACTTCTTTCATATTTTTTCAGCTTTTCTTTTGTAACCAATGATGATTTATTTTTAACCTGCAATTCTTTTAAGGATTTGTTTATAAAACCATATAATGCTCATTATATTTCTTCTTTTTTCTGTAAGTTATTTGCAGTTTATTTACCGATTAAATTATGTATTCATCCGCATTTCTTTAAAAGCTCTTATTTTTGTTATATAGAGTCGTTTTTCATTATTTCTTTTGCATTAATAATAACTAATTTTTTCTATCTCAATAAAAAAATAAATTATTATTATTTTATTTATTTTTTGTTTTCTGTTTCGTTAATTTTTTATTTTTTAAAAGAACAATTATTTTTATTATTGTTTGTATATGAAGGTTTCTTTAGAATTTTAATGCCTGCTTTTATATTTTTACTTTTATTTTATATTCTGTTAAACCAATTTGATAATAATTACAAGAGATTTTTTGTTTATCTGCTAATTTTCTTATGTGGAATTTCCAATGAAATGATTTGTGTAAGTGTATTTTTAGGACTACTGTTTTATTTCATTTCAAGTAGAAAAGAAAAAAATAATAAGCTGTTTATAAATTACATACTTATTGTAGTTCTAGGTTTTATTATATTTTTTAAATCGGGAGGATTTATAAGACATTCTGATACATCAATGTTTAATATTCAGTATTTTATAAATTTAATTAAATATATTCCCGAATTTTGCAAGGATTATTTTAAATATGTAATTATTAATCATTTGTTTTTGCATTTATTATTAATATTTCAAATATTAATATTGATATTTAATAAACATTCTGATTTATTCAATAAAATAAAAACAATAAAACTAATTATTTGTTTTAATTTAGGTATATTAATTTTCTTTTTCTTATTAATCGGATTAGGAAAAACTCATTATAATTATGGTCAATTTTGGGTTATTCATACGGATTTGCACGTAATGTATAATATAATTCTCAGCTGTTTTAATATTACTTTATTTAATTTAGTTACAAAATTAGAAATAATAAATGAAAAAATTATAAATAATTTATTTTTAATTATAACGATTTTTATTGCCTTTATTATTTATTATACGTATAAAGATACATTAATAAATTTTATAAAACCAATGCTTGAAAGTGCATATAAAACGGAAAAAATAATTGCGTTGGCAAATATAAAAAATAAAGTTGCATACATTAATGATGATTCATATAAGTTAATATGGGGATATTATTGTGAACCGAATGAAAAAGAACATAATAAATTATATAATTCTTCACCATATATTATGTTTATAAATCAATTCAATTTTATAAAGAAAATTAATGTAAATTATATGTTCACCAACGAAGAAAATGTAAATAAAGAGTTTAAAGCAAACGGCGGTATTTTTACTGAAGATGAATTAAAAAATATAAATTTTAATAAACTGTTAGATGAAAAGTTTATAATAAGTGAAAATTAATATTTTTGATTATTTAAGGTAATTATTATACAATTTGGTTTATGAAAAAAATATTTGTTATATTTTTAATTACTTTAATAACTTTGGGATTGTTTTTTGTTTGCGATATTTTATTTTTTAATTATATTGCAAAAGAAAAGATGGGAATAGCTAAATCTGTTGAGAAATACCGGTCTAATCAAGAAATTAATTTACCAAAATATTTTATAAAATTAACCCCGATGTCACAACAATATATATATGAAAAAAGAAATTTCAGACCTGTTATGAACCCTGACAGTAAAAAAGAATCAATAATAATTTTCGGATGTTCTTATGCTTACGGTTATGTATTTAATAATAATCAAACAATATCTTATGTGATGTCAAAATATTCTGATAGACCGATATATAACAAAGCAATGAATTGCTGGGGCATTCAGCATGCAATTTATCAATTAAAAGATAAAAATTTTTATAAAGAGATAAAAACAAAGCCTAAATATATATTTTATGTTTTGATGGATAATAGCGGACACTATGAAAGATTGTACTATACCGCTTTTCCTGATATAACCGCTAATAATTATTATCTGACATATAAACAAAGTGGAAATAATTTAACAGAAAGAAAACCATTTTTAAATTTATATTATAATTTTGCAATATTTAGACATATTCAAAATAAAATTATTAAAAGCCGTGTTGATAAAAATTTTTGGGAAAGCCCTCAAAAAGAAAATTTTAATTTATTTATATTACATTTTAAAACTGTAAATAAGTTGATAAAAACCTTATGGGGTAGTGAAGAAGATGAAAAAAACGGAACATCTCCGCAATTAATTATATTGACTTTTGAAAATACAAAAAAAGAGTATTGGCAAAATGAACTTGAAAAAGAGGGAATAAAAATTATTGATATTGCAGATACAATAGGAATACATGATTTAATTGATTTAAAAAAAGGGTTATTTGAACCCGAGATATGCTCTCATCCTAATGGAAAGTTATGGGAAAAATTAGTTCCAAAATTAAAAGAAATGTATCCTGATTTATAATTTAAAAAGTTTTATTGTGCATTATTTAATATGAAATTATCATCCAATAGCTTATTAAATTTGGTATTTTCCAATTCTTCCTCAGAAAATACCCCCCCCCATGAGGTAAATTCTTTTTCAACTGTTTCTTTATCCGTAAATATTATTTTTTGTGTTATATTTTCACCGATATTATTTAAAAAATTTATATAGGGGTTATTCGGATAAATAACATTTTTTTCTTTTGCATTCACATTATAAAATAAGCTCCAGTTATGAGGGTGTTCAAAAATTTGATAATCTAAATATATTGTTTTATCTTTTAGATTTGCCAGTCTTATAATTTTTTCTGCTTTATAATGAGTTTGTTTTAACGGTTTTAAAAAGTTTTCTATAATATTATTATAGTAAGTTATGTTTTTATAAATATAAAATCCCGAACTTATAATTAAAATAACAGATAGTATGTATAAAAAATAATTTTTTAAAATTTTATTTTTACAAATCAAACCAAATAAATACAAGTTAAAAGATAATAAAATTAATTCATGCATAGTTTGTATATCGGGATGAACTACCCAAAAAGTATTAGCTGTGTCAGAATATTGGTATTGCCCTATTCCTATTAATGAAAAGAAGAATATTAATAATCCCGATAAATAACTTATTACAATGTTTAAATCGTTTCTTTCATTTGTTTTGATGTACAAAACAATTATTTGAGTAACTAAAAGAATATAACCTATAAAATGATTTATAAACATGTATTTTATATATTCATTAAAAAATATGGGAAATATTTTTAAAATATATTTGAAATAACTTAAATTTAAAATAATATTAGGATTTTTTCTTAGAAAGGCTCCGAATTTAATTAAAAATAAAGTGCTAATTATGCTTAAAATCAGGGTAAGAAACAAGAAACAAAATCTTTTTTTTGAAATTTTATTGAACAAAGATAAAAAAGTATAAATTAGTGTTCCTAATAACACGGTTATACAAGTGAGTTCATTTGATAAACAGCATAAAAGTGTTAAAAATGAAGCTATAAAATAATTTTTATAATTATATGTATTTACTGTTTTTATTAAATAAAAAAATAATAAAAGAAATAAAAAAATCGGCATATTTAACCGAAAAAATCCGTCATAAGTAAACAGCATTAAATTTGATTTTTGGAGTGAATACATAAAAAATGAAATTACAAATAAATAAACTATTATTGGTAATTTATATATTATATTGTCAGATTTGTTTAAAAACATAATTTTTAAAGGAATAAGACAAAAAATAATAATTAAGAAAGATTCAAAATATGAAAAATATTCACTTTTAAAATCACTCGGATGAATGTTAAGTATATGGTGCGGAATATATATTCCGAATATTTTATTCAAAATAGAAGGAATTGGCAAGCCGCTTGAATAAGAATTATTAATAAAAGTTTTTTTTAAAGATTCAAACAAAATATTAGTTGTGTCATCCGCAAAAACAAAGGAATGTTTTAATAAATTTGAAATTAAAAAAAATACAGTAAAACAAATTACACAGCTAAAAAATATATTAATAACTTTTACATTTTTCCAAAATAAATTATCTATTTTCATAATAATTCCTATTTAAATAATAATTTAACACAAATGATAAATATAGTATAATATAAGACATGAACATAATAGACAAACTGAAAAATGAAGTAATAATATCAGTTCAGGCAATGCCTGACGAGCCTTTATATGAAGAAGCCGTATTAACGGCAATGATGAAATCGGTAATAAGTGGCGGAGCAAAGGGATTAAGGCTTGCGGGGGCAAGAGATGTTAATAATGCAAAAACCCTTTTTGATGTACCAGTTATAGGTTTAACTAAGCCTGATAAATTGCCTGATAATTGGAGAGAGATAGTATATATAACTCCGACTTTAAAAGAAGTTGATGAGTTAATAAAAGCGAATGCTGATATTATAGCGACAGACGCAACGCAAAGACCAAGACCGAAAGAAAGTTTAGAGGAAATTCTTAAATATATAAAAAGTCATAATAAAATCGCTATGGCTGATATATCAACATTTGATGAGGGGATAAAGGCCCGCGAACTTGGGTTTGATATTATATCAACAACGCTTTCAGGGTATACTCAAAATTCGCCTATGGTAAGTAATACTCCTGATTTTGAATTGCTTTCAAAACTAACAAAATCACTTGATTGCCCCGTTATACTTGAGGGCAGAATATGGGAGCCTAAGGAGGTTGATATGGCATTCTCACTTGGAGCATACAGTGTAGTCATAGGTTCTGCGGTAACTCGTCCGCAGTTAATAACTAAAAGATTTTGTGAAAGGAATATATGAAAAAAATACTTGCAATAGATGCGGGCGGAACAAAATTAACCTGCGCTGTTATTAATGAAAACGGTGAAATTATAAGCGATGTGGAAAAATATTCTACACCTAAAAATATTGATGATTTAATAAAACTTTTTAAAGAAATAATTAATAAGTATGAAGATAATATAGATATGACAGCATTTGCGACGGCAGGTGCGGTAAATATTGATAATACAAAGGTAGATTCATCAACACCGAATATGCCAAAAGGTTATAATCAATTGGATTTTACGTCACTAAGTAAAAAAAGAGTATTTGTAGAAAATGACGCAAATTGTGCAGCGTGGGCAGAGTATAAAATCGGAGCGGCAAAAGGCGAAAAAAATACCATAACAATAACACTCGGCACGGGAGTCGGGGGAGGATTTATTGTTGACGGAAAACTATTGAGAGGAAAATCGGGTCGTGCTGGAGAAGTCGGAAGTATTAAAATTAACTCTAAAGGCAGAGTTTGTACTTGCGGAAGAAAAGACTGTTTTGAAAGTTATGCGTCAGGAACGGGACTTAAAATGACGGCGGAAGAAGTTGCACAATCGGATGAAGTTTTTACAAAAAGCATTTTTAACTCTAAAAACCCTAAAGATATTACAACTTATGATATTATTGAGGGCGTAAACAAAAATGATGAATATTCTAAAAAAGTTTTTAATATTTGGAAAGAAGATTTAATAAAGGGTTTAGTCAGTATTACAAATATATTTGATACCGAAAGTATTATAATATCAGGCGGCATGGGCAAATTTATCAATACTGATGAAATTGAAACAATTGTAAATAATGAAACAGTTGTATCTCCCGTAAAAATAAAACTTGCAAAAGCAGGTAATTATTCGGGCATGATAGGTGCAGCTTTATTAGCCTGCCAAAAATAAATATTTGATGTATAATTGTACAAGAAGTATTGAGGTTTGGATGAAAATAGTTTTAAATATTCTTTGTTGGGTTTTAACGGTATTTTGCTGCTGGTTTCCTTTTGCATATTTCCATAGCGATTTTGATAAAAAAGAAATAAAAATTAGTCATATATTAACAGACTCAAAAGAACAGATTGAAAATGTACAAAACCTTTTGAAAGAAGGTAAATCTTTTGAGCAATTGGCTCAAGATTATTCAAAAGATGAAACAAAAACAGATAAAGGAAATATAGGTTATCAATCAAGAGGAAATTTAGTTGAAGAATTTGAAAATGCCGCTTTTGCTTTGGACTTAAATAAAATATCAGAACCCGTTAAAACCGAATATGGCTGGCATTTAATAAAGGTATATGATATAAAATATTTTTCTGATAAAGAAAACTTTGGAAAAAAATATTTTGTATACTAAAAATCATGTTTTATATATAATTTAATTGGTTAATGAAATAAGGAATATGTTATGACAAGAAATCAACTCCCTGAGGGTGTAGGAAAAAAGATAGTTGAAGCATTAAAAAGACAGGCTGAAGCAGATATCAGCCCAATAGAGGAAATACCTGCTGCTGTGGGTAATAATCTTCCGTTAACCGAACAGGAAGTTCCTCAAGAGATTAATGCTGAAGAACCGGTAATTGAAACTAATGATGATGTTATAGTTGAAGAATCTGAAGAATTAGTTAATGTTAAAGATGAGGATATAATTAATCAACCTTTATTTACATTACCCGAACCCGAACAAAAAGCAGAAGAAAATATTGTACAACCGCAAGTAAATATAGTACAGCCACAAGTACAGGAGCAGCAATTATTCTTCTCAAAAACTCCGTTAAATCAAGAACGTCTTGAAAAAACAGTAATGGAAGCAACATCACAAGTAACCATGCCCGCAAATGTTGCAACATTAAGAAAATTAATAATGGGATTACCTGCAGGTGTTACAAAACAAACAGGTGCTCAAATTATAAAACAGACATTTGAAGCAATGGGAATGCCTATCAGCAGTGTTTTAAAAGAAGCTCAAATGTTTCAGGAAGAATTAAACAGTTCAACAAGAGAATATATGATTAAAATTCAAGAGTATAAAACTCAAATTATGCAGTTGGAAAAAGCCGTACAGGATTATCAACAGCACATTTCTCAAGTAAATGATTTAATCAGTTTATTTCTTTCTTCGGAAAGATAGTTAAACTGTCCGAGAAAATTTCGCTATAAGGAATGTTATAAAGCGAAACACCGCAACGTAGTGAGGATGATTGAGCCTGTATGTGAAACTGAGCGAAATTTTGGAGTGGCATTTTTAAAAGGTTACAAAACGAGCAAGCGAAGAATGAGCTTTGCGAGCTTGTATGCGTAACAAAGTGGAGTCTGAGCAACCTTACGGTTGCGATGAGCAAGCGGAATGTTGCGACACTAGATTATATTTTATTGTTGACTCCGTAACCGAATAAAGCAAAATCATATTTTACGGGGTCTGAACGGTCAAAAGATTTTAAATTATCAGTAAGTTCGATAACGCTTTCATAGGCGTTATCGTTTCTTTTTAATAGCCCTAGTAATCTTCCGATTTTTGCGCTGTGAGTATCTAAAGGAATTAATAATTCCGATTTGGGGATAAAATTCCAAATACCAATATCAACACACCCCGTGCGGATAAACCACCTTAAAAGCATATTCATGCGCTTTAATGCACTTTTTTTCGCAGGGTTTGGCAATAAGTGATAAAAGCCTTTTGTTACCCTGTCTTTATTGACTCTTGCATAAAAATAGTCAACTACTCCTTGAAACATATTCCAAACATCATTGTTTTGCGAGTATGAATATTTAAAAAGACTCTCCAGAGTTTCTTTTTCGGAATATAAAATATTTAATATCCTTAAAACTTCAATTAAATCGCAGTCTTTAGAAAATCTGTAATCGCAGTTTTTTATGTTATTTTCTTTGTAATTAAAGGATTTTATAAACTCAAAAGGCTTATTGTTCATAAGATTAAATATATAATTTAACTTTGAAATAAACACTTCACGCTTGCCGTAAGCAAACATGGAAGCAATAAACCCTGCTATTTCAATATCGTTTTTATCTTTAAAGCGGTGAACGAATTGAACGGGATCATCTTTTATAAAGTCAATGGTTTCATATTGTTTTACATAATTATCAAGCTGTGTTTTAAGCATTTCTCAGTCTTTCAAAATAGTCTTTTAACAGTTTAGAGCATTCTTCTTCCATAATCCCGCCTTTAACTTCGGCATTGTAATCCATAATTTTACGCATGTCCGATTTAGAGCCGAAAGCTCCGTTTAAGATGTCATAAGCTCCAAAATAAATTTTATTAATTCTTGCTTGCAGTATTGCACTTGCGCACATCGGGCATGGTTCAAGCGTAACATATATTTCGCAATCGTTTAACCGCCAGTTTTTAAGTTTTTTGCAGGCGTTTTGAAGCGCAATAATTTCCGCATGACAGATAACATTTTTATTTTTTTCGCGCTCATTTACCGATTTTGCAATAATTTTATCATCTTTAACTATAACAGCGCCTATCGGGATGTCTTTTCCCGAAGTTTTTGCAATATCAAGCGCTTTTTGCATAAATTCAATTTTCATTTTGAACCTCTTTAAATAACGGTAAAACTATTTTAACAGAAAAAATGTTGTCTTGAGTGGATTTTAAATGAACGCTTCCGCCCATTGCTTCTATTAATCCTTTTACAATGTACAGTCCTAGCCCTGTACCTCTTGTTGTTCTTGTTGTTTTATCATCTAATCTTATAAATTTATCAAAAAGAGTATGCAAAGTTTGCTTATCTATATAATCAGCCTGATTTGATACTTTTATTGTTGCTTTATCATTATCATATTTAGCGTCAATCACTATTGGTGTATCGGCGTAAGCATATTTATTGGCGTTGCCCAGAAGATTTATTATTACCTGCTCTAAACGGTCTTTATCGGCATAGATATCGGGAAAATCACTTGTTATGTTGTTTTCTATTTCCCGATTTTCAATATTTTTAACCGAATAAATTGAGTTTTCAATGGCATTTAAAAGATTAACGCGTTCAAAGTTTATATTGAGTTTAGCGCCCTCAATATCGGGAATAACAAGTAAATCTTCAATCATACGCGATAATCGCTCGGATTGCTGTTTAATAATCAATAATGATTTATGTTTTGTCTCATCATCAATTTCAATATCCGTTCTTAACAGTCTTGAAGTATAGCCTCTTATACTTGTCAGTGGGGTTCTTAATTCGTGGCTTACAGTATCAACAAGGTTAGAGCGGAAACTGTCGAGTAATTTTAGTTCTTTATTTTTTTCTTTTAATTTTTTATATGAAGCGTTGATTTCATCAATCATCCCGTTAAATTCTTCCGCAAGGAAAATAATTTCTCGCGGTGTAAATATATTTGTTAACGGCGTAATGGGCTTTTTATAGTTACCCCTTGAAACTGCTATAATTCCTTTGAACAGTTGTCTTATATTGAAATATAAGTAATAACTGTATAACAGAGTTAAAAATAAAGTAACGGCGGCAGCAACGAGAAATGCCGCAAGTATTTTCAATCTTGCTTTATTAATGGTTGATTTGGTAAGTTCTTTTGTTGTATTAACAATAACGATTAAGCCTAAATCATCCATTTTTAAGTAAACTCTGGGCTGGTTTTTAATTGTTTCAAACCTTGTAACGATATTATTAACAAGGTTAACAGGCAATTGTTTAATACTTTTTTGAAAATCCGTTTCATCAAAATTGTGTGAAAATACAAGTTTGCCTGATTTATCAACAATATAAACACGTCTGCTTTTTTCATCTTCAATGTTGGAAAAAATATTATCCTTAATAAGTTTAGTGTTAATTTCAGCTTTTAAATATTTATCGTCATGGATTTTTTCGCTAATCCATAATTGTTCTGTATCAGAGTTATATAAAACTCTGTCATTAGTATCAAAATCGGGGTTTTCAGAGGGTCTTATAATTTCAAAATTTTTAAATACTTCGCTGTTAATGGCAAGATTTTTTAAATAAAGATTTTTTTGATTATCATTCGGCATATATTTAAGTGAAATAACAATTTCATCAAGCCTGTGATTATCGGCGCTTAAAACTGATGATATATTATTTTCAATAATCTTTGCAATGATTTGAGCGCTGTAACCAAGTTCTTGCCTTAATGAATGCTGGCTGACATTGTTTATAACAAACCATGAAATAACGGAGGGGACTAAAACTCCTATTAAAGAAATAATAATAATTTGTTCAACAATTTTAAGCCGTTTAAAGCGCATTGTAAAAGTTATTCCTCCATATCACCCAACGGAGTAAGTTTATATCCGACATTTGTTACCGTATGAAGATATTGCGGAATTTTAGGATTTTCTTCAATTTTTTGTCTTAATCCGCCCACATGGACTCTTAGCATTCTTACGTCGTCATCAGAGTTATATCCCCAAACTTCATCAAGCAAAACTGCAAGTGTAACGGCATTGTTAAAGTGCTGCATAAGGCAGTATAATATTTCAAATTCCGTGGGGGTGAGTTTTATTCGTTTGGATTTAATTTCGGTTTCCAATGAGTCGGGAAAAAGCTCGATATCCCCGAGTTTTAAAATTTCCTGTGCGCTTTCGCCTGCCGGTTTAGCATTCGGGCTTCTTCTGACCAAGGCGCGGACTCTCAGCAATACCTCCTGTATATCAAAAGGTTTAACGATATAATCATCAGCACCCATATCAAAACCTTGAGTTTTATCCGTAATTGTACCTTTTGCCGTGAGCATTAAAATCGGAACTTCGCTTTTTGTTCTGCGAATATTTTTACACACATCAAAGCCGTTCATTTTTGGCATCATAACATCGAGCAAAATTAAATCATAATTGCCCGTCAATGCTTTTTGCAATGCTTCTTCACCGTCTTTTGCACTGTCAACTTCATATCCGCTGTGCGACAGGTCAAATTCAAGTAATTCTCTGATTTCATTATCATCATCAGCAATTAAAAGTCTTTGCAATGCTTTTGCCCTCCGATTAAATTTATTATTACATATTATAAGTTTTTCTTCAATTAATGATATGATATTTTTATGAAAAAACTCGGATATATTATATTAATTTTAGGTGCAATATCAATGCTTTTGCCCTTTATATATATGTTAAGTTTATCCTTTATGACTGATAGCCAAATTTTCAGCGCTAATGCAATAGCAATGCCCTCTCCTTTTACTTTTGATAATTATAAATATGTAGTAAAATCATCTGATATTTTAAGATATTTTTATAACAGCATGTTTGTTGCAATTGCAACGACAATCGGGCAGACTTTAATTTCTGCCATGGCAGGTTATGCTTTTGCCAGATTTAATTTTAAATATAAGGAAGTTTTATTTGTTTTAGTGCTTGTTTCAATGATGATACCTCCGCAGGTAAATATAGTTCCGTTGTTTTTTATTATGAAGCAGTTTTACTGGATAGATACATATTGGGCTTTAATAGTACCGGGGCTTTTTGGCGGATTTGGAGTATTTATGATGAGACAGTGGTTTAAATCCATGCCCGATGATATGGAGTCATCGGCAAAAATAGACGGATGTAATACTTGGCAGATATTTTATAAAATAGCTCTGCCTTTAGCTTTGCCTGCATTGGCAACGCTTGCCATATTTACCTTTATAACGACATGGAACAGTTTTATGTGGCCGTTAATCGTAACAAATTCTGATGTAATGCGGACTCTGCCTTTAGGGTTGGCAAACTTTAAGGGCAGTTTCAGGGAAGTAACCGACTGGGGCGCACTTACTGCATACTCTGCAATATGCTGTATTCCCGTTATCGGAGTATTCCTGCTTGGCAGAAAATACTTTATTAATGATATTTTATCGGGCGGAATTAAAGAATAAATCTTTCTTAAAATCGGCTGTTATAAACCCATGATAAGAATTAACCTTCTCCCTCACCTTTATTCGGATTATATATTTTAAGTTCATCAATATGCCGAATTGTTTTATATAATATGGGTACATGGCAAGTTGAATTATCTTTTAAAATCAGCATAATATTTCCATTGAAAGAATTTTTTACTATATTGTTAATTTCCGAGAAGTTAACAGTTTGAGTTTTAAATAAATAATTATTTCCAACCAATCTTATGATAAATTTTTTGTTTGTTATAACGACAACACCTAAACTAATATATAAAACAACAAGTAAACTTAAAATAGAAAGTATTAATATACCCCACCAAAAAAATACCAACGTATTACTCATTGCTTGTGTTATTGTTGTAACAGTTATAGGAATAATTGAGTCAAATAATGTTAATGTAAGGATAAAAGGTATTATAAAAGAAAACACAGATGGTTTCTTGTAGTATATTATTTTTTCATCTTCTAATGAATTTTTAATAGTATTTTTAAAAAAAAGACAATTAATATAACATATTATATATGAGAATGTACTCCATGTTAATGCGATGATATATGGATTTATATTATTTTTCATAAAACTCTCCTTATTACTTATAATAAATTTCAGATTTAACTATGGGGTAGTCTTGTTTTCCATTGGTTGTATTATAGCCTCCTATAATTAATATATTTCCATTATCCATTAATATTGCGGTATGGTCTGTTCTTGGAATACACATATTAGATATTTTTGAAAATATACCGGTACTGGGGTCATATATTTCTTCATTAGGTATAGCATCAAAAGATTTCCCGTCTGCATCTCCACCTGTAATTAAAACTTTTCCGTTATTTAATTTCGTGGCAGTAGCACCAAATTGTCTAATATAATTCATTTCGCCTTTAGTAAATATAAATTTATTCTTTTTGTAATCATATATTTCTGCCTGTTTTGTATTTCCTCCAAGAACCAAGACATTTCCGTCATTCATTAAAACGGCAGGTCCATTGTGATAAACATGCATATTAGGACCTTTTACAAAAACATTATGTTTAACAGGAAGTAATTCTTTTATATCAAAACCTTTTGCACTTGGAATAAAAAATAAAGAAAAAACTAACAATATTGAAAATAATATGACTGGTTTAAAATTATTTTTCTTTCTGCCCTCTGTAATTTTATCTTTTTTATTTACTTTTTCACTCATAAAAACACCTTAATTTATAAACAAAGTCATTATACTATTTTTACCCCCCCCCGAAGCAAATTTTAAAATTTAACATCTTTTGTTACCAACCGGACTACATACAAATATAACTTTTTAGTTCACAATATAGCTATGTTAAATACAGAAGCTAAAAGAAAATTACTCGGCACCAATATTGCCAAGTACAGAAAACAAAAAAGACTTTCTCAAAATCAGCTTGCAGAATTGGTTGATGTTTCAAGAGAACATATTGCTAAAGTAGAAACCGCAAGAAGAAATATGAGTATGAATTTATTATTCAATATTTCTTCCGCACTCAATATCCCCGAATATAAATTTTTTATTTTTGAATAAAATCAATGTAAAAAAATTGTAAAATTAATATAAAAATCGGAAGTATTTGAAATAATAAAATAAAGTTAACAGAAAGGACTTTTATTATGGAACAAAATAAATTTTTAAATGAATCACCTGAGCAAGTTGTTATAATCCCTGAACCAAGAATTATTAAAATAGAACCTGCACAGCCTGCAAGAGCATACGGACTTTTTGACTCTGCAACAGGTACTCAAGTCACGGGGTTTAAAAAAGGTACGGACGGGAAAGTTGAATTTGATAGCTTAGACCCAAGCAAACACTATGACGTTGGTGCTATTGAAGGTATGGGAGATGAAAAACCCGAATTTGCAATTGCCTATACTCTGCCTATGCGAGATAACACGGACGAAATATTAAAAAATTCCGGTAATCGGCCTGTCGCTTATCCTAATACCTATACTATAAAAGATAATGGCAGCAATTCCAATAACATTTTTGACTTGGTTGACGATAACGGCGAAAAGGTAGGAGAAGTTGCAAAATTATCACCAATCGGCGATAAACCCAAATTTGCATGGGCTAAAACTTTTAGGATGAAAGACGATATAAAAGAATAACAACTTTGGCACAAGTCTGATAAAAAGCACCCCAATATAGGGTGCTTTTTATTTTTGCGAATTTATTATTGTTGTGTTACACTCCGTAACCCAAACTGCTTATATTTTCATTAATATAATTCTCAATTTCATTATAAAGAATTGGACTGTTAAGTCTATTCATACTTTTTTCCATATACTATTCGCTTATATTGAATAGTTTGTAGAGTTGGTTTAAACCCGACATTTTTCCACCGACTTTTTCCTTAAAACTTGCCTGTTATAATTTCTCGGTTGGGATTTTTACCCCAATCAACAGACCCTGATAATATTAACAAATGATTTTTATCCATAAAACCAACTGTTGGATTTATTCTTGACAGATACATTTTTCCGAAGGTCTTTTTTATTTTACCTGTTTTTATATCATAAATTAATATATTTTTAGGATAATCTTTAATTCTGACTCTTGTTTTAGTTTTTATTAATTCTTCTCCGCAGATAATCAAAATTTTATCATCTTTTGTGACGCTTATGCCGTAATTGCTTCTTAAATATTTACTGCCTTTATTTATATTTATGGGAGTAAAAGAGTTATCTTCAGGGTTGAAGATTGTAATATAAGGGATTGTATAAACCGATGCAAATTTATTTTCGCCTGTTTTAAATCTATGATAAGAACCGAACCCCTCATTTTTATCTTCCGTTAAATACGTGCAGGATATTAGAATTCTTCCGTCAGAAAGTTTAAATAAGTTTACTTTATGAGGATAGTCATCCGATATAAAATTTTGTTTAACTTCTTTAAAAATATTATTTTTAACATCATATATTTCAGCGGTATTAAAAGGATATTCATAATTATCTTCACCCGAAGATACAAATATATCACCGTTATTTAGCACTATGGTTGAAGCAAGATATCTTTTTTTATTTAAATCAGGTCCTTGTTTTATTGAGTTATCCGATAAATTATAAATATATGTAGTTTTAAAACTATTTTTATTATCTCTCCCACCTATAAACATAAGACTATTATTGGGTAATTCTTCCATAGCTGTTCTGTAATCAGATAAAAATTCAGGCAGTTCATTTGCCTGCAATGTTATTTTTTTATCACGTGAATATATTGTTATATAAGCCTTTTGGAGTTTTGCTTCATTTTCCAAATATTCAATTATGACAATATTTCCGTTTTGTAATTCTTTATATTTACTATGTCTTACTTCATATCCGTTATTTTTTAAGGGATTATTGATTTTTATTTCATCGGTAAATGTTTTTGTATTTAAATCAAATATTTTATAATTATCGTCAATATTACATAACAAATAGCCGTTTTGTAATATTTTTTGAATGGTATTTTCTTTATAAGGATAAATGTTTCCAAAATCTTCGGAGCTTATTTTAACTCCCGAAAAATATTGAATTATAAAAGGTATTATCACAATTATAAAAATAAGTGCAAAAAATTTAAAAGGCTTTTCTGCTACGTTTGATAAAAATTTAAAACCTGTTTCAAGCTGTTTTATATTCATTAATTTTATAAATATACGATTAGCTCCTAATAAAACAAATATAGCAAATAAAAATCTTACAAGAAATCTAAATATAATACCTATTGCTAATTTATTTCCGTAATAGAAAAGTGAAGGGAACATACCTAATAAGGAATTTTTTAAAATAAAAAATGATTGTATTAATTCAAGAAGCATGAATAAGAAGCAAAAAGATATAGAAAAACATAAAATTTGTTTAAACTTGTATTTTTCTTTTATGACAAGAGTATATAAAACCGAAATTATTAATAAAACGGTTAATTCCCGAATAGGATTATCTTTAATAAAAATAAACGGGATTACAGTTGCAAAAGCTGCGAAAAATTGATTACTTAAAATAAACTTATACAATTTATTAATCATAAAATCTCCTTATTGTTAAATTTTCTTTGGAATATACATCTCTACACAAGTAGCACATGCACCATCAAACATTAAAACTCTTCCGTCATCAAGTAATATAGAACTTGAATTGGATCTTTCATAATTCATGGAACTTATTGGAGTTGATATTTTTGTTGCGGGATTATATATTTCAGCACTATTTGTGAATTTTTTAAGACTTCCAAGTTTCTTAAATTCTTCCATTTTAACTTGACCGCCGGTAATTAGAATTTCACCGTTTTTTAATTCTACAACATTAAATTTTTGGTCTTTTAATCCGCCTCTGGGAATTGCTAATGAACCGCCATCAATAAACTCTTCTGTTAGAGGATTGAATATTACCATATTTAATGCATATCCAACACTTAATATATAGCCTTTTCGTCCCGTAAAAAGAATTATTCTTCCATCTGTTAACATTATAGATTGGATAACATCTTTATAACTTGGTAAAACCTCTGTAATTCCATCTTTAATTTGCTTAGGAGTTGTAAATTGATTTGTCTTTGGATTATAGAATAAATATTCTGTTCCAATAAATATAATTACATTATCATTTTTTAAACAATAGATTGCGTCAATATTTTTTCCGTAAAATATTTTAGGTGTATTTTCATCGGTTGTTTTTTGTTCAAAAGT
>CANPWQ010000040.1 GCA_947584965.1 Candidatus Gastranaerophilales bacterium
AATTTTGGGATTTGGTGAACATTTTCATACTTAAATTCTTCTTGAAGAACTTTTTTAACTTCTTCGTTGTATTTGTCCTTAAGATTTTTTGTTACTACTGTCATTTCCTTATCCTTTCGTAGAATGCAACCCCTCTCGGATTGCCCATACTTATTAATTCTGCATTGTATTAATTTTTGCCGTCTTGGATTTTGCTGTCTTTGGGCTTGTCATTCGCTCGCTACGCTGTCGCTCATTTCATCCCCTTGTTACTCGGGTTCGCTTCGCTTAACCCTTTCGCGAAATCCGCTAGTCTAACTTTTCACCGCATTTTTTGCAAACACGGACTTTTTTGTTATCAACAACATCATACTTTATTCTTGTTGCTTTTTCACAAGCAGGGCAGTATAACATAACTTTTGATGAATCCATTGCTGCTTCAACTTTTATTAAACCGCCTTGATTTCCGCCTTGTGCTTTTTGTGCTTTCGTTACTATATTTGCACCCTCAACTATTACTTTGTTTTCAGCCGTAATAACTTTTTTTACGGAACTTACTTTGCCTTTATCTTTTCCTGAAGTAATTACAACTTTATCACCACTCTTTACGTGTATCGGATGTTTTTCTACCGGTTTTTTATTTCTCATGGTCTTTCTCCTATATAACTTCCGGAGCTAAAGATATAATCTTCATAAAGTTTTTATCTCTAAGCTCTCTGGCAACCGGCCCGAAAACACGGGTACCTCTGGGGTTACCGTCTTTATTGATTATTACTGCGGCATTTTCGTCAAATCTGATTACACTGCCGTCTGCACGTTTGATATCTGCCTTAGTTCTTACGACTACCGCTTGTACTACTTCAGATTTCTTTACAGGCATTCCCGGAGCTGCATCTTTAACTGCCGCTACAATTACATCTCCTACATGCGCATATTTCTTGTTTGAACTTCCCATTACTCGGATACACAACAATTCTTTTGCACCTGTATTATCTGCTACTTGTAATCTTGTCTCTTGCTGTATCATTTTATTTCATCCTTTGAAATTAACTTATTATTTTACTTTTTCAACTATTTCTGAAACAACCCAGCGTTTACCGCCTGATATCGGTTTTGACTCCGTTATTCTTACAATATCACCTTCAGAACATTGATTTTGTTCGTCATGTGCTTTGTAATTCTTTGTTGTTTCAATAATCTTTTTATATTTCGGATGTTGATTGTATGACGCAACCTTTACTACTGCTGTTTTGTCCATTTTGTTGCTTACTACAACACCTTGTTTTTCTTTCTTAGGCATTTTATTTAACCTCTTTTTTTTGATTAATTACTGTCTTTGCTCTTGCTATTGATTTACGCAATTCTTTCATTTGTGAATTTGCTCTTCCTAAATCAGCAGAATTTTCATACTTGTTTGTATATTTCTTGAATCTTATGTCAAATAATTGCTTCTTGCTGTCTGCAATTATTTCATTCAATTCTTGTTCTGTTTTTTCACGTATTTCTTCAATTTTCATAGCTATTCACCTGTTTTCTCAACAATTTTTACTCTGATTGGTAATTTTTGAGCAGCTAATTCAAGTGCTTTTATTGCTACTTCTTTTTGGGGATATTCTATTTCAAATAATATTCTTCCGGGTTTTACTACCGCTACCCAATATTCGGGGTTACCTTTTCCTTTACCCATACGAGTTTCAGCAGGTTTTGCAGTTATCGGTTTATCGGGGAATATCTTTATCCATACATTTCCGCCTCTTTTTATTTCACGTGTCATTGCACGTCTTGCTGCTTCTATTTGTCTTGATGTTATCCATGCAGGATCTTGTGCTTGAAGCCCGTATGAACCTAATTCCAATTTCGTTCCGCGAGTTTCATGACCTTTCATTCTGCCTTTCATCATCTTTCTGTATTTTGTTTTCTTGGGCATTAACATGATTGTTTTTCGCTCCTAATTCATTGTTTACTCGTTTGTTTCATCTGTTACATCAGTTTTTACTTCTTGTACTTGTGCAGCTGATGATTTTTTCTTTCTTCTTGCACCAACAGGTTTTTCTTCATAATTGTTAGCGCCTGCTTTTTTAACTTTGATGTTTTGGTCTGCCATTTCTCCGGGCATTAAATCACCTTTGAAAATCCATACTTTAACACCAATTTTACCCATTATGGTATCTGCTTCAGCAAATCCGTAATCAACATTTGCTCTTAACGTTTGAAGCGGTATTCTGCCTTCTTTTGCCCATTCGCTACGTGCAATTTCAGCTCCGCCTAATCTGCCTGATACCATTACTTTTATTCCTTGAGCTCCACCGCGCATTGCTCTTTGCATTGCCTGCTTCATTGCTCTTCTGAATGCTATACGTTTTTCAAGTTGAAGTGCTATTGATTCAGCTACCAGTTGTGAATCTATATCAACTCTTGCTACTTCAACTACATCTATTGTTACAGTCTTATTTATTAATTTTGCAACTGCAGCTCTAAGTTCATCTATTCCTTGTCCGCCGCGACCTACTACAACACCGGGTTTCGCAGTAACAACCGTAACCGTTACATTTTGCGCTTTTCTTGCTATTAATATTCTTGATATTCCCGCAGCATATAACTTCTTCTTTACAAATCTTCTGATTTTTGCATCTTCTGCTACAAACTCGGGATAATCCTTTTTAGCAAACCATGTGCTGAACCAAGGTTGTATTATTCCTACTCTAAATCCTGTCGGATGTGTCTTTTGTCCCATGTCTATTACCTTCTACTTCGATTCATTTGTTACTTTTACCGTTAAATGAGATGTACGTTTAACTCTTGCATACATTCTGCCTTGAGCTCTCGGTTTTGCTCTCTTTAACGTTCTGCTTTCATCTGCGTATATTTCGGAAACTTTTAATGATTCAGCCGTTGCTCCGAATTTTTCCGTCGCATTTGCTACTGCTGCAGTTATATTTTTTTCTACTACACGCGCTGCAAAATACGGCATAAATTTCAACATGCTTAATGCTTCCGATGCTGATTTGCCTCTTACAAGATTGATTACTCTGCGTAATTTTCTTGCCGGCATTGTTATATCTGTTTGTTTTGCCTTAGCTTCCATAATCTATTTCCTTTTCGCTGTTTTATCTTGCCCTGCGTGGCCTCTGAACATTCTTGTAGGTGCAAATTCGCCTAATCTGTGACCTACCATTGGTTCTGATATATATACGGGTACGTGAGTCTTTCCGTTATATACCGCTATTGTATGCCCTACCATATCGGGGTTCTCGGGAGTAATCATAGACGCTCTTGACCATGTCTTTATTACTCTCTTTTCTTTATTTGCATTTAATTTATCTATTTTTGCTTTTAAAGAGTCGTGTACATATACACCCTTTTTTAGTGAACGTGTCATTAATTATCTCCTTTGATTAGCGTTTTCTGCTTCTGACTATTAATTTATCGGTCGTTTTGTGGACTTTTCTTGTCTTGCGTCCTAATGCAGGTTTACCCCATGGTGTCTTGGGATTTCCGCCCGGACCTGTTTTTCCTTCACCACCACCGTGTGGGTGATCGCAAGGGTTCATCGTTACACCTCTTACTGTTGGTCTTATTCCTAAATGACGTGTACGACCAGCTTTTCCTATCTTTAAATTTTTGAATTCAGCATTGCCTAAAACGCCTATTGTTGCTAAACATTCTTTTCTTACCATTCTCATTTCAGAGCTCGGCATTTTTAATGTTACATAGTTTCCGTCTTTCGCCATCAGTTGAGCGCCTGCGCCTGCCGTTCTTACCATTTTTCCGCCTCTGCCTGGGATTAATTCTATGTTATGAACGACTGTACCTAACGGGATTAATTCTAACGGAAGTGCATTTCCTGTTTGTATTTCAGCTTCGGGGCCTGATACTACTTTATCACCTACTTTTAAATCATGCGGTGTAAGTATGTATCTTTTTTCACCGTCTTCATATACTACTAATGATATTCTTACATTTCTGTTAGGATCGTATTCGATTGTTTTTACTTCACCTTGAATACCGAATTTTTCACGTTTGTAGTCGATTACTCTGTATGCTTGCTTATGTCCGCCGCCTTTGTGTCTGCAGGTTATTCTTCCCGTGTTGTTTCTTCCTGCTGTTTTTCTTATCGGCTGTAATAATGATTTTTCGGGTGTTGATGTTGTTATTTCCGAATAATCACTTTTTATCATTCCTCTTTGTCCCGGAGATGTCGGATTAATTTTTCTTGTACCCATCGGTCTATACTCCTGCTAACTCTTCAATAGGATCACCCTCAATTGTTACTATTGCTTTTTTGCTCGATTGAGTTCTGCCTACTGAGTATCCTACTCTTTTTGCATGTGACGGCATATATACTGTTCTTACTTTCTTTACTTTTCTGCCGGGAAAAGCTAATTCTACCGCCTGTGCTATTTCTATTTTGGTTGCATCTTTTAATACTTCAAATGTGTATTGATTTAATGCTGCCGTTGTCATAGATTTTTCAGTTATTATAGGTCTTTTGATTATATCGTATAATCTTTCTTTGTTTTGTTTTGTTGTACTCATTATTTTGATAACCTCTCAGTTATTTCTAATATTGCCGCTTCTGTCATAACCAATGTGTCAGCTTCCAATAAATCTTTAACATTTAGGTTTGACGGTAATATGATTTTTACGCTGGGAAGATTTCTTGCAGCTAATTCCAACTGTCCGTTTTCTGCTGCTTGCGTATTTGCTATTATTAAAATCTTGCCCTCTGCCTTTATTGCTTTTAATGATTCAGCTACTAATTTTGTTTTAGCTTCTTTTATTTCAGAAAAATCTTTTACTAATATTGTATTTTCCAATCTTGCTGATAAAGCTGACTTAATAGCTAATCTTCTTGCTTTTTGAGGCATTGAAAATTCGTAGCTTCTCGGTTTCGGCCCGAATACTACACCGCCGCCTGCGAACAACGGACTTCTTATTGAACCTGCTCTTGCTCTGCCTGTTCCCTTTTGTTTCCATGGCTTTCTTCCGCCGCCTGAAACTTCTGCCCTTGTTTTAGCACATGCGTTTCCGCCTCTTGCATTGTTTAACTGTCTTCTTAATGCCATGTGCATTACGTGCAAATTCGGCTCTACTCCAAATACTTTGTCATCAAGAGCAATTTGTCCGACTTGCTTTCCGCTTGTACTTAATATTGAAACTTCTTTTGTCATTTTTCTTTTTCCTTACTTTTTCGGATTAATGTTTCTTTTTCCGGATTTTATACATTCCATTTGACTCTTGACGGTACTACCGTTACCAGTTTACCCTCAGGCCCCGGTACTGAGCCTTTTATGAGTAATAAATTGTTTTCACTGTCTATTCTTACTACCGTAAGTTTTGTTATTGTGACTCTTTCATTACCCATATTCCCTGCCATTCTTTTTCCTTTTATTACTCGGCCGGGTGTTGTTCCTGCACCAATAGATCCGGGTTCTCTATGATTTTTTGAACCGTGTGCCATTGGTCCTCTTCCAAAGTTCCATCTTTTTACAGTACCTTGGAAGCCTTTTCCGATTGATGTTCCCGTTACATCTACTTTTGTTCCTTCGGTCAATACGCTTAAATCTATTGTTTGACCTACTTGATAGTTTTCGGGATTATCTAATCTGAATTCTTGTAAATGTCTGAATTTTTCTAATCCGTTTTTCTTAAAATGTCCGATTTGTGCTTTTGTTAAGTGCTTTTCCTTTGCAGGAACTACACCTACCTGAATTGCATTATAACCGTCTGAATCAACAGTCTTTACTTGTGTTACTGTTAACGGATTAACTTTTATTACTGTTACGGGAATTGCAAGTCCTTGTTCATTGAATACTTGTGTCATCCCAAGTTTTTCACCTATTACTCCCAGTGTCATATTTCACCTTTCTTTTGTGAGCGCTACGTTATCTGCTTGCTTCGTAGATCACATTCAATTTATTAAGGAGTTTCCTCTATTAAATTGTCTGTGTTAATTTTCTTTTTCCTCGAGCCTGTCGCTCGCTTTGCTCGACTACTCCTTTGAAAATTAAAGTTTTACTTCGATATCTACTCCGGCAGGCAAATCCATTCTTGTTAATTCTTCTGTTGTTTGTGCTGTCGGATCATAAATATCTATGATTCTTTTGTGTATTCTCATCTCAAAATGTTCTCTTGACTTCTTGTCTACGTGAGGTGAGCGGAGTACACAATATAATCTTCTCTTTGTCGGCAACGGTACGGGACCTGCAACTCTTGCTTCCGTACGTTTTACTACTTCTACTATTTTGCTTGCCGATATGTCGATTAATTTATGGTCGTATGCTTTCAAACAAACTCTGATTCTTTGCTGCTTGTTTTCGTTCATTTCCACTTCCTTTTATCTTTTGGCTTTTGCCTCAACGGCTTCGTACTTTACTCTTTTAAACCATTTCTCTCTTGATTTATGCTTATTTCGCAAAATACTTTTGCCCATCTCAGCATATCTAAATTTATATTAAACATATTTGCTCGTCAACAAGTAATTTTGTATTTTTTATTTTTCTCTTAATATTTCTTTATTTTTTTGTAAATTTCTTGACTTTTCCTAAAATACTCACTGACTTTGCTCTAAAGTACCACAGGGTCTTGTATTATTAATCTTCCCGCTTCTATTGCTGTTTGCTCCAGTTTTTTATACCGTTGTACTTCCTCTTCTGAACTTGAATATTCAATTCCTGTACGTGCCATATCTTTTATTTGACTTATTAAATCGGCGCTTTGTAGTATCTTTCGGTATATTGTACCCTCATCGGCTTTTTCTCCGACTGATTTTATTGTCTTTTTCCAATTTACTATACTCATCGGATTTATTTTATTTAAGCATGCCCATAAATATAATATTTCGCCAGATGCCTTATTATAATGGCTTTCTAATGATTTTATTCCTTTTTCGGTTTCCGCTTCTTTTACTCTGGTGGTAATCTTTGCAAGTTTTTTAACAATTCCGTTCGTTTGCACTCTGTCTGCATCACATTCCGATTTAAAATCGGATTTTTTATCCCGTAAACTGATTAATCCTTTCACTGGCAGAGCTATTTTTTCCTGTGCCGTTGCTCTTGCATATTCCTGCTCAGAACGCGCGCATTCGCGTTTTATACTCTCTAACGGAAATTCTTTTATAAATCTTGAATTTGAATATAAAGTATTTTCTATATTTTCATCCAAATATTTCATAATTTGAGCATACTCTAATTCCTTTTCAAGCTCTTCTCTTTGTCTGTCGAGTTTTGCTTTTGCCTTTTTTCCTTTTTCGCTTCCTTGGGTTTCGAATATTTGAGATTTTAGTTTTTCAATATATGTTTGTATATCTCCGTTTACTTTCTTTTTATAAGAATTTACGGTTTTTAAGTGATTTTGCAATACGGATGAGGGTATTGTTTCTCCGTTCTGTATTGCATACATTAATGATTTGGGGCTGTATCTTCCCGTATCAGATAATATTTTATATACTTTTGACCTTATTGAGCGTAAATATTCAAGTTCTGATTTTAATTCATCTTTCGACCTGTTTGTTTTTTCAAATCCGTTAACAAACTCTAATATTTCTTCGTAAGAAGAGAAACTTTTTAAATCTTTGCCGAATTGTGCCAAAGCACCGTTTAATTGTGATTTTAATTCCTTTTCTATAACTTTTACCGTTTCGCTAGCTTTATCAAAAATTCCCGTTATATCTGTTTGAGGAGTCAATTCATCTTCTTTCGGATTGGCGGGAGTCGCTATTGCACCTGCAAGCAGGGCAAGTGTTTCGGGAGTTGTATTATCCAATGCCCCCGAGGTTATTAAATCGGTTAATATTAAAGCATTATATCCTCTCACTTTTGAAGATATTTCGCCCTTAGGAGTCACCTCAATTCCGTTTTTATCACGTTTTATATAGCCTAGCGACTCTAATACTTCCGTTTTTCTCAAGCTGATATCTTTAAGTTCATTTAATTTTTGTTCGCTTTCATTTTTGTCCTTACCATGGGCATAAAATGTTTGTGAATAAATGTCAGTTAATGGGCTTTCAGTAGGATTATAATGATAATATCCCGTTAAAAAAGGATAATCAGGGTTATATCTGCTTTCAAGCGAGTTATGCGGCATTGCTTCAAGCGATAAAAATTCTTGTTCATCCTGCATATTTACGGGCATTGTATATACATAACCAACCTTATCAATGCCGCGTCTGCCTGCTCTGCCAGACATTTGTTTAAATTCATTTGAAGTTAAAAGTCTGTTTCCGCTTTCATCTTCCATCTCACTGACGGGTTTATGCGCACTTGATATTACTACTGTTTTTGCGGGCATATTTATTCCTGCTGCCAGTGTTTCAGTTGATATAACGGCTTTTATAAGTTTCTTTTGAAATAACTCTTCCACCAACTCTTTTTGTGCGGGAATTATGCCTGCGTTATGTATTGCATAGCCGTGTTTTAGGGCATTTACATTCAATTCTGAGCCTATATACTTTTGCGAAGCATATTTTTTTACTATCTCATCAATTTCTTTTTGTTCAGCTTCAGTTGTCAAAACAGGTGCTTCTTTTTCCAAATAATCAAGAAGCTCCCTTGAGAATTTTCTGCTGAATATAAAAAATATTGCTGGAAGTTGTTTTTTTTCATTCAGCTCTTTTACTGCGTTTTTAAAGTCGCTTAATGACGGTTTTGCATAAGCTGCAGGAGATTGAGAATTTATATAACCCCTGTTTATAACTCTGCCGAGCATTTTTGCTTCTTTTTCATAATTGAGAGTACTCAATCTGTCAAAGACTAAAGGTACATTTCTTGCCTCTGCGGGGATTGACACTAAATGAACTCCGTTTTCGCTTACTGTATTCATCCAAGATTGTATTTCTTCAGGATTTCCAATAGTTGCGCTTAATGCCAATACTTGAGTATCTTTCGGAGTAAGCATTATTGATTCTTCCCAAACCGCGCCTCTTGAAATATCGCCCAGATAATGGCATTCATCAAATATTACAGTCCCGAGATTATCCATTAACGGTGTTTCTTCGCCAAAGCGTTTTGATAATGCCATATTTCTGTACACTTCTGTTGTCATTATCAAAATCGGAGCATCTGCATTCTCTCGCCTGTCGCCTGTCAATATTCCTACATTTTTTTCGCCGTATATTTCTTTAAATTCTTTTAATTTTTGATTGCTCAATGCCTTTAGCGGTGTTGTATAAAAAGTCTTTTTACCCTCTTTCATGTTTTTTGATGCCGCATAATATGCAACAGCCGTTTTCCCTGTCCCCGTAGGAGCTTCAACTATTACATCCTTACCTGCGCTTATTGCTCTGCCTGCTTCCTTTTGAAACTCATCAGGAGTACACCCCTGCGGTAAATGGAAGTAGGACGTATCCGCCTGCGCGGACTTTACTAAATCGCGCCCAAAGTATATTTCAAATTTTCTCTCTTTAATATTTATATTATTAATAATTTTCTTACAGGGGGTGCTTTTTAATGTATAATTTACTCTATACGACGGGAATATCGGATTTATTCTCATGTTCTCTCCTTTTGCATTTCATATTGGAGTAAAACCTAAAAATAATTTTTTACCGTCCGCAAAAGTATAATTTTAATATAATGTTACAATTAAATTCCCGTAAACCGCTGTAAATCGTTCTTATCAAAAACTTCTATTCTTTCCTGATTATGAACAAAAATTATACATGATATTAACGGTTTAAACATTTCAAAATCAATATAAGAAAGTTTTTTAATTAAATCCGCCATATTATCTGCCAAAAATTCCGTTATCAATATTTTATTTTTGAAAACCAGAGAGCTAAAATAATCCAACCCCGTTTTTGTTGTTATGCTTTCAAAATATATTATATCGGGCGACTGAAATTCTATAAACCGCATTGCTTTATCTATGTTAAAAGCAATATTTTCGTTAAGCTCGCATTGATTTACATTTTCAAGATTATATTTTGAAACAGCCTCAATTGTCATAATATTTTTTTCTTGAGAAGCTATTTCAGAGAGTATTGAATATATTATGTGAGTTTTTCCCGAAAGTGATGAGCCGCAAACAAGTACAATTCCCGGAGATTGCAATTCATTTTTCACTGTTTTTATTTGTGAATCGCTTAAATTGAGCTCGGATAGTTTTTTGGGCGGTTTATAAATTTTTAAAGAAATCCTTTCGCCGTTAATTGTCGGAAACGCCGAAATACTTGCAGTTAAAACGATATTATCCACTTTAAATACAAGTTTGCCCAATTGCGGAAGCTCGCACACACTTGCGTCCAGTGCTGAAAGTGTTTTTAATTTTGATATAAACGGAACTACAAGCACGGCAGGTATCTGCCCCGTGTTTATTATACCGTCATTCTGCCTAAAATTAACGCTTAATCCGTTTGGTACATGTTCAAAAAACAGTTCGTGAACATTACTTAAAATTGCCTGTTTTAATATTGCTCTAATTAATATTTGTATATGTTCATCAGATAAAACATCATTATGAAGCTCTTCCTGCCAGTCGTATTTTACTTCATTGTCTTCTATTTTTATCTGACCGACAGAGCTTGAGCTTGTATAATATTCTTCTATCTTTTTTAATACAAGACTTTCCGCTGATACAACAGGTTCTATATCACATCCCGTCTGTTCAACTATTTTATCTATTGCGAATAAATCCAACGGATCAGCCATAGCAACCGTTAATACATTTTCAATTTTAAACAGGGGGATTATTTTATATTTTCTTGCGTCGTTAAAATTTATGTAAGAGAGACATTTTGTATCAAGAGTATAATCTTTTAAATCTACATAAGGTATATGTAGTTTGCTTTCCAGAAACTTCAACAATTTTTCTTCGGTTATCAAATCGGATTTTATAAGTATCTGCCCGATATTGACGTTTTGCGACTGCGCCAATTCTTCGGCTTTTTCAATATCATCATAACTGACAAGCCCGTCACGAACCAAATCATACTTTAATTTTTCAAGTGTTTTATTAGTTACAAGCTCCATAATTTATCCTAAATAACTCTTTACCTTTTCTACAACATAATCCACTTGAAACGGCTTTGTAATATACTCATCCGCGCCCGTTTCTTCGCCGATTAATTTATCCTCCTCCTGTGAACGGGCTGTAATCATTAATATAGGGATATCTTTATACTTGCTGTCATATTTAAGAAGTCTGCTTATTTTATATCCGTTGATTTTCGGCATCATAACATCCAAAATTATTAAATCAGGACTGCTTTCGCGTGCAAGACGAAGCCCCTCCTCACCGTCTGAAGCGGTTATACATTCATATCCCTGCGCTTCCAAAACAAACTGCAATATTTCTATTATATCTGCCTCATCATCAACGATTAATATCTTTTTCATCACTTTCCCCTTTTGAAAATTGATTAATTTTTTCAATCAATATTTTTATATCATCCCCATCTTGCGGACACAGTGCACTTGAATACATTATATCACACTCGGGATTTTCTTTTTCAATAGTTTTAATATACGTTTCCAGTTTTCTTATTTCAAAGTCGTATACAAACGAGTCAATATCAACTGTATAAGCGTAATAATAATTTCTTCCGTCTTTAACGGTTCTATATTCTTTAAACACCGATGTTTTTCGGATAATATCTTCTTTTAAAATCTTATCTGTTGCGGAAATTTCGGTTTCTTTTTCGCATAATCCGATTAATGCAATATTCAGATGTTCTTGGTTAGCCTTTTGAATATCCTGTTCAAGCGAATGCAGAAAAATTTCCTTTTCATTCATTATCGGGATTGCGAGATAAAAGGTTGTACCTTTGTTCAATTCGCTGTCAAGCCAAATAAACCCCTTATGAGCCTCCATTAATTTTTTTGCAATGGGGAGTCCTAAGCCCGAACCGCCTACTTTTCGGCTTAAAGAATTTTCTATTTGTTTAAACTGCTCGAAAACTTTGCCCCAATTCTCACGGGCAATGCCAATTCCGTTATCTTTTACCGCTATTTTTACGTATTCTTTGCTTAAATTTTCGGGCAGAGTTTCAAAAAATTCAATTTGTTTAAGCTCATCCGAACTCATTTTTGTAGAACTAATTTGTATTAACCCGTTTTCGGGCGTGAACTTAATTGCGTTAGAAACAAGATTTGTTAATACCTGCTCCATTCTTTGGCTGTCAATATAAACCTGTTCAAGGTCGGGAGTTAAACTTGTTTCAATAGTGATATTTTGCTCTTTCGCAAGGTTTTCAAGCGTATTTTTTACAAGCTCAACAGGCAGATTAATATTTGTTTTTTCAAATCTGAACTCCATTTTACCTGCTTCAATTTTAGATAAATCAAGTAAATCATATATTATAGCCGAAAGCCTTGTTACGTTTCTTTTTGCAAGGTTCAAAAACTTTTCCGTTGTTTCGTTAATATCGCCGGCAGTGCCTTTTAAAATAATATCAAGCGCACTGTTTATAGAGGTTAAAGGCGTTCTTAATTCATGAGATACAATTGAAATAAATTCCGATTTTAACCTTTCAAGTTTTTCGAGTTTTATGTTTGTATCTTTTATTTCTTCGTACAAAATTGCGCTTTCCAAAGGTAAAGATACCTGTTTTACAAGAGTAGTAAAGCATTTTGTATCATCCTGCGCAAAATCGGTTTCTCTAAAAACCTCTATTATCCCGTAAAATTTATTTTTTATATTTATGGGAGCGAATAAATTATCATAGCCGAAAATGTTTAAATCGTACTCGCCACAGCGGTCTTTAATTTCTTTTTTTATTTGAATGTCATCTATTGAGGGATTTATGGAAAATAAATTTTTATAATTCAGTATCGCGCGCAGTTTTATAGCATTTTCAAGTCTTGTAGAAAGCGGAAGCACTGATTTTATAATTAATTTAATATCATTCACATCATTAAAAATCAAAGCATAAGATAAATCCAAAGACAAACTCTGGTCAAGACCGTCGGTCATGATTTCTATTAATCTTGTTTTATCAAGCGAGCCGGCTAATTGAGTTCCGGTATTATATAGCACATTCAATTGATAAAGGCTTTTAGCAAGGTCATTATTGTTTTTTGAAAGAGTTCTAAATGTTTCGCACAACTGAATATTTGAATTAACGGAAGATTTAAAGAGCTGTTCATCAAACGGGCGTGTTATGTAGGAGTTTGCATACTTCAAAGCGGGATAATTTTTATTTTTTTCGCTCAATAAAATGATAGAGCGCATATCTTTGGACTGCATTGTCAACTTCAGATTACGTAAAATAGAGATTATATCAATATTTTGTGAGTCATCATCAAAAAGGAAAATACAGGCAGTATCGTTTTTAACAGCTTCTTGTGCCTCCTGTTCGGTTTTAATACAAATAATTTCAACGGAATTACCGTCAAAAATTCCGTTAATATCTTCTATTGTTTTATTATTATCGGAGATTAATATTAATTTCTGCATGCTAACATTTTAGCAGTGTTCCAATAACAAATTAATTTATGAAGAAATGTAAAGTTTTTAAGAATTTAAGCAATTTAATGTGAGAAAAAAACTTTATATAAATACGAGGATTCAATTAAGTTTTAATTAAGATACAAATTTTTATTTTCATATTCATACATACCTTACTTACTACCTTTACTAACACACGAGGAAATTGAAAAAGATTTCGGAGGAACCATAAAAAGTTCCTTTTTTTTTTGCGGTTTTTGCGTAAGGCGAAGTTGAGCGAAGCGAGCGAGCCTGAAGTGTTGAGGCAGAATGTTTGTGGCAGCGCAGCGAAGCAAACCACTCTGCCGAAATGGAGCAAAAACCAAGAAGCGGTTTTTGCGTAAGGCGCCCGCAGAGCGGGTTCAAGTTGGGTTCAAATATAAATAAGTTAAACTAAATTTAAAGCTGCCGCTGCAGCCGCACCCGAGGGAGCAACAACCGGACCGAGCGGAAAAAACCGAAAGGTTTTTAAAGCGAGGTTGCAATGGTTGTGCGAACACGAAAAACCAAGAGGCGGTTTTTGCGTAGGGCGAAGTCGAGCGAAGCGAGCGAACCTGAAGTATTGAGGCAGAATGTTTGCGACAGCGCAGCGAAGCAAACCACTCTGCCGAAATGGAGCAAAAACAAAGAAGCGGTTTTTGCGTAAGGCGCCCGCAGAGCGGGTTCAAGTTGGGCTTAAATATAGTTTGTCAGACCAAATTTAAAGTCGCCGCTGCGACTGAGTTCGAGAAATTTAGCTGAATTATATAGTTGCAGTTCATTGCGTAGGGCAGTCCAACTTCATACGAGGCTGTGTCAAAGCGAGGACTGTTTGAACCGCCTGTAAGGCGGTGAGTTCCGCAGCTTGTGCCGAGTATAGAAGTTATCTGCACGAAGCAGCAGAACAAAACTATATAATTCAGCCAAATTTTAATAATTACACCGAAGCGAAGCAAGTTTTTTATTTATTTGCGTTTGCCCGACAAAACATAATAATTACGCTTTTGTTTGTTATATAATTATTCTTGAGGCAAAAATGTTTATAGACAAAACCAAAATCAAAATATTATCAGGCAAAGGCGGGAACGGCATTGTCGCTTGGCGCAGGGAAAAATATGTCGATAAAGGCGGGCCTGCGGGCGGAAACGGCGGTAAAGGCGGAGATATCTATCTTATTGCGACAGAAGATATGTCTACTCTTATGGATTTCCAATTTCAGTCCGTATTTAAAGCCGAAAACGGCGAAAACGGGTATATTAAAACTCAGCACGGCAGGTGCGGTAAAGATTTATATATAAAAGTCCCCGTCGGCACGGTAGTTAAAGATGTTACAACCGATAAAATTATTGCGGATTTTAATAAGGCAGGTCAGTGCGTACTCGTTGCAAAAGGCGGACGCGGAGGGCGAGGCAATGCGTGCTTTGCTACCGCACAAAAACGAGCTCCGCAGTTTTGCGAGCCTGGGGAAAACGGTATTGAACGGACACTTGAACTTGAATTAAAACTCATAGCCGACGTTGGTTTGCTTGGCATGCCAAATGCTGGTAAATCTACTCTTATAAGCGCCGTAAGCTCGGCAAAGCCAAAAATTGCAGACTATCCGTTTACTACACTCACTCCGCATTTAGGAGTCGTTAAAAAAGATAACGGCGACGGTTATGTTATTGCCGATATTCCGGGGTTAATTGAGGGCGCGTCGGACGGCGTCGGGCTCGGGCATGAGTTTTTGCGCCACGTTGAAAGGTGCAGGTTTTTAATACATCTTGTGGATTTAACTTCGCAAAATCCCGTTCAAAACTATAAAATCATTAACAGCGAGCTTAAAAAACACTCCGAAAGCCTTGCAAAGGTTTATCAAGTGATAGCTTTAAATAAAATTGACTCCGTCAGCGAAGAATTACAAAATCATTATCTTGAAGAATTTAAAAAAATATCCGATGACGTATTTTTAATTTCTGCGGCGACGGGAAAAAATGTTAAAGAATTTATGTATTTTGTTGAAAGAAAAGTTGAGGAAATCCCAAAACCCGTTATAGAAGTTGAAATTGAAGAAGATGACGGTGCCACCGATAACGACGACAGTGCATACAGCATATATAAAGTTGATAAACATACTTTTGTGGTTGAGGGCGGTAAGATATTCAGACTGGCGAATGTTACGGACGGCAGAAACACAGAGCAGTTATACAGATTTCAAAACATATTAAAATCAATGGGAGTCTTTGACGCGCTTAAATCCGCAGGGGTGCAAGAGGGCGATTTGGTAAAAATCGGACATCTTGAGTTTGAATACTTATTCTAAATTATGTATCTTTGTCGGCATTATTTAGTTGATGTTCATTGCGAAGAACAGTCCAACTTCATACGAGGCAGTGTCAGAGCACCCGCAGAGCGGGTTTCAAATTGGGCTTAAATTATAGTTAGTTAGACCAAATTTAAAGTCGCCGCTGCGACTGAGTTCCGCAGCTTGTGCCGAGTATAGAAGTTATCTGTTCGTAGCAGCCGAACGAAACTAAATAATGCCGACAAATTTTTAAAAAAAAATTGCTGACAAATTTTAAAAATTTTGAAACTGATTAAATAATGTAGTAAAATATCAACAAGATATGAAAAAGAAAATTATAACATTAATAATATTAATCGGGATATGTATACCTAACGCCAATATGCTTGTATTTGCGCAGGAGCCTTACCAAGGGCATGTTGAAGAAACCGATGTGCGAAATAAAACCGATAATGATAAGATGTTTACTCATGAAGTAAAAAAACTTGATGAAGAAAAAACAATCAATTTAACGGTATCGCAAGTATTATCGGGAACAACGTCGGTTGAGGGTGATGAGTTTTTTGCGCAGGTGTCGGAAGATGTTTTAGCCGGGTCAGGCGTGCTTTTGCCCAAAGGCACGGTGGCGCACGGAACAATTAAAAACATGGTTGACCCGAAGCGCATGGGGCGTGACGGTTATATAGAACTCGGTTTTGACTATTTAATAACCCCCGACGGACGCGAAATTCCCATAGAAGGGGGCATGACCTCAAAATTGCACCCTGCTCACTCCGCTGTTAAAGCAATAGGAGAAAATGCAACAAATACAATGATAGGTGCCGCATACGGTGCAATGGCGGCAATAGAGCTTGTGGGGCTTGAGGGCGCTATCG